>JASEGA010000011.1 GCA_030018315.1 bacterium
TCTTCCCTGCAAGAGCGGGATTTCCGCTACGTTTCAACATTTTACACCTCCCTTTCGGCATCTGTATACCCTTTTTAGCAAAGGATTTACAAGTGCCATAACTTTTTAACAGACCCAAAGGTCTGTTTCTACAGAGTTTGTCCAAACCCACAAAAAATCCCAAAATCCTCTTCATCTTACACCTTCTTGTAATTCTCCTTTTTTATTATTAAATAATTGGAATTAACAATCTCCTCATATTTCCTAATACTTTCTTCACTTAAACCCGTTAGCTTCTTGATCTCCTCTACCTTATATCCTTTAAAAAGTGAGTCTTTCACCACATTATAATTTTCAACCCAATAAGCAAATACAGTATCTTTCTCCATGACCTAATGATTTATATAGCAAAATCTGTGTCAAATTATCTACGGCTCAATTTTTCAAATTCATAACCTATTGAAAAACAAGGGGATAAGTTTATAAAAAATTTTTTATAAAGTCAAAAGAGACTTATAAAATGGAATTAAACTGTAGCATATCCGCACGGGGAGTGTGCGATATTGCGCTAATATGCTCTACATCTAATTAATGTAGGTTAAGAGCTTTCATCCTTCGGTATAATTTCCATCTACTCCAGCCAATTATTTTTGCAGCTTTAGTTTTATTTCCGCCAGTCTTTGCGATAGCATTTATAATCATTCGTTGCTCCTCACTCATTATTTCTTCTTTCACAGGCGTAGCTATGCGGAGATTATCAGCTCTAATTATATTATCACGACATAAAACTACAGCCCTTTCAATCTCGTGCTCAAGTTCTCTAACATTCCCTGGCCAGTTATAAGCGAGTAGTAAATCTATTACCTCTTTTTCAAAGCCTTTGATTTCTTTGCCTATTTGAGTTGAGTATTTTTTTAAGAAATGTTGTGCTAATAAAGGTATGTCACTTTTTCGCTCTCTAAGAGACGGCAATTCAATCTTAACCACAGCTAAGCGATAGTATAAGTCTTCCCTGAATCTACCTTCTTTTACCTCTTTTTCAAGCTCTTTATTTGTAGAAGCAATAATGCGGACATTTACTTTCTTTGAAGATACCCCACCTACAGGTCTTATCTCCTTATCCTCTAATACCCTTAATAGTTTCGCTTGTATTCCTGGAGTCAAATTAGCAACATCGTCCAGAAATAAGGTACCCCCATCTGCTTCTTCAAATAAGCCTTTCTTTGTACTTACTGCTCCAGTAAATGCACCTTTTACATAACCAAATAGTTCACTCTCTAATAAGGTCTCAGGTAAAGCACCACAAGCTAAAGCGATAAATTTATTATTCTTTCGTTTACCATTGTAGTGTATAGCTCCTGCAACCAGTTCTTTGCCTGTACCTGTTTCCCCAGTAATTAAGACTGTTGCATCTGTATCAATTACCTTGTCTAAAATGGAATATAATTCCTGCATTTTAGGATGTTCACCTATTATATCTTTAAATCTATACTTTACTTCCTTTTCAGGCGCATAAACTACTTCTTTTGGAGCTCTCTTTACTTTTTTGAGACGGTTAATTGCTGAAGAAATATTTTCCTTAAGTGCCTGTTTTCCGATAGTAGGGGTTTGATTAATCAAACCCCTACATTTTTCTAGCCAATGTAATGTTTGCTCATCCCCAATCCGCCCAAGGTGGACTAATCCTTCTATTACCCATCTTTGGATTGATTCGTCTTTTATTTCAAACAACGAAGTTAGAGTATCAAATACAGGAGGACCAATCTGTGATAGTATAAAAATTGCGTATCGGGGTTCAATTTTGTTCCTAACTGCAAAATCAAGAAAAGAAGGATTATGTCTACAATTTTTAATTAAAAAGTAGTCATACCCATGCTTCCTTGCTATGCTCAGTGTCTTTTTCATGTAATGCATTAGCCTCTGTTCTTCTTGAGATTGCTTCGTCGTTTTGCTCCTTGCAATGACACTCGGCAGTGCTTTTTTAAGATAAAGTTGAGCCAGCCAAAAGTAAACCTGCATTAAATCGTAATTAGCATCAAGATTTTCAATTATATGGAGGGATTTCAACAAAGTACTTTCGGCTTTTTCGAAAGCTCCGGTTGCTATTTCAATCTCACTTTGGGTCATAAGCACTTGGGCAAACCGCAAACTCTTATCACTTTTTTCGACAGCTTTCAATGTTTTGTTAATGTATTGCTCTGCACGATAATAATCACCTTGAAGCAAATATAGCTTGGCAATACCTTCCAAACACTCGCTTTCTGTCTCCTTATCTTTAAGCTCCAAATTAAGCGTCAATGCTTCTTGATACTTTTTCATAGCAGACTCGTATTCTTCTGTTTCGCCCAGCATCTCACCCATTACCAAATAAGCATGCGCTAATCCCCCTTTATCATTAAAATCTTTACAAGTTTTGATACCTTTCTCTAACCATGTTTTACACTGAGGATAATCTCCTTTCATCAATGAGAGCTCAGCCATATTATTATAGGCAGTTCCCGTCCATAGAAAGGGGGTCTTGCTATATATTTCTATAATCTCCTTATAGCTTCGGTCTACGCGAGTAAAATCGCCTTGACAGTAATAAATCGCCCCCATGTTATGCAATATTTTGGTTTGAAGAGGTAAATTCTCTATTTTTTTACATAAAGAAAGCGCTCTGGTTAGATTTCTAATTGCTTCCTTGTATTCACCCATTCTTCGCAAAGCACGACTCATTTCGCTTAATATCTCTGCCTTGAGAAGGTGTTCTTCCTCTTGTATCAAGTACATAGCATCTTTCTCAATCTTCAGTCCTTCACTTGCGTCCCCTCGATTGATAGCTATTGTTCCAATCCAACTAAGTGAGTAGGATAATCCAAGCTTATTATCTCTCTTTTCAAAGATTTTCTTCGCCTTCTCAAACATTTGCAATGCATCATCCCATTCGCCCCACCTATAAAGTATTTCGCCCTTATAAGCCAAAAGCCAAGGATGATTATCTACCAAATCTTGTGGTAAACTATTTATCCAATTATTAACTGTGTCTATTCTTCCCTTATTAAGCCTATCACCTGCCACTTTTTCTATAAGGGCCGCTGCTTCCTTCCAGCACTCTGAAGCAAGCCAATAGGAAATTGCACTTTCTATATCACCTACCCGAGCAAAGTATGTAGCAGCTTTTTGATACAAATCTTTAATTAACTCTTTGCCAAAAATTTTGTTTAGCTGATTCATTAAAAAATCTCTAAAAAGTGGGTGATACTTATAGACATCCTTCTCACCGGGAACGGTAGAGACGAAAAGATTAAGTTCCATTAGCGAATTTAATGTCTCATCTGAGTTATTTATTTCAAGTAAATTGTTTAAGAGTCTTGGGTCCATTGATTCCAAAATAGATGATTTAAACAGAAAAGATTGCAGTTTTTCTGGTAGTTTCTGGATTATCTCATTACCAAAATATTCAAATGCTCTTTTACCAGCTTTTGAGTAAACATCTATCACTTCATCTGTTTTTTTATAGCTCAATTCCTGTAATATAAGCTGAAGTGCAGTAATCCAGCCTTTAGTATACTCTTCAATCTTGCTCAATTCTACCTCTGGAACCTCCGTATGGTAAATATCGTTAAAGAGAGCTTTTACCTCTTCTTCCGTGAATTGCAGCTCCTCTTTTTTTAGTGCAAATAATTGCTGTTTTGCAGTTAACTTTGCTAATTGAATAGTAGGTAAAGTGCGGGTTGAGATAATCAGATGTAATTTTTGAGGCTGATGCTCGATAAGATAGTTTAAAGCATCGTTTATTGGCTTTGATTCACTTACCTCCTGATAGTCATCTATGAATACAAAGAGCTCATCCTTTAAAGTGTCTATGAGTTCATTAATGAATGTACCAACTAAAATTTCAATGTTAGGAGATATCTCCTTTATATTCTTAATCACAATCTTAGTTTTATTACCAAAATTTGGATAAGCTTGGCTAATACTTTCTACAAGATAAGACATAAAGACCACAAAGTCAGCATCACCTTTATCTATAGTATGCCATGCTTTTCTATGTTGCTCAATCTCTGACGCCAAGTCTGAAATTAGTGTCGTCTTCCCATAGCCAGCGTCAGCTGAGATTAGGACAAGTTTCTTATCCAGATTATCACGAAGTAAGTCTAACAGTCTTTGTCGTTTAAGTATATTTTTACCAAGCTTAGGTGGGGTAATCTTTGTCTTTACAATTAAATAATTCTCCATCTGATTTAATATATAAACAATTTATCATAAAATAATTAATTAGCAAGAATTTTTAAGCAGGGGCGTCTAAATTTTATTGAATAAGGCGAATGTTAACAGGCTGTAAAAACTACAGATTACGAATTACATATTTCAGATTACAAATTAATAGCTGACTCTTCTCTTATCAGCGGCTGGTATTCCGAGTTGAGCTCTATATTTTACTATAGTAGTTCTTGCAATATCAAATTTTTCTTTTTTTAAAATGTTCATAATTTCTTTATCTTTCAATGGGCAAGCTTTGTCTTCTTTGTCAACTAACTCTTTTATCTTGTACAATATTTCTGCGTAGCTTTTTATCTTTCTACCCGAAAAAAAGCTCTTGAGCTCAAAGATACCGTCAGGCAGTTGTATCCACTTTCCTTTAATTGCCCTTGATATAGTAGATGTATCCCTCCCTATAGCTGCTGCCACTTTTTGCATAGTAATTGATTTGAAAAAATTGGTCTTATGTGTCAAGAAGTCAATTCCCCTTTTTGTAATATAGTCTGCGATAGCAGTCAATGTCTCTCTTCTTTTTTCTATCCCTTTAATTAAAAGATTGGCTTCGTTCCATTTCTTCTTAATATATCCAATTTCCTGTGCATTGAGCTTGGCAGGATTTCTGAGCATTTGCCGATATGAATCCGACAACTTAATTTTTGGTATCCAATCCTCCACTAATGAGACAACCCATCCATCCATGTTGTGTTCAACTACTAAATCTGGCAAAACATAAGTAGCCTCGCCTTCCCATATTCTACCGGGTTTAGGTCTACACGATTTAATCCGCTGTATTGCATCTTCTAATTCAGAGACTGAAATTTTCATCTCTTTCATAATTTTTTTGTAATTTTTATCCATGAACTCTTTAAAGAATTTTTCAACTATTTTTATAGCATTCTTTGAAGTCCTTTGTTTAGCTCTGAGCTGTATAAGTAAGCACTCTTGTAAGTTCCTAGCAGCCACTCCAATTGGGTCAAATTCCTGAATCTGTTCAAGTATAAGTTCAACACTCTTTTGGTCTACTTGTCCACATGATCCTTTGGCTAAAGCTTCAGCAATCTCTTTTGTTGATATTGGTAAATATCCGTCTTCATTAAGTGAGTAAATTATGTACTCACCAATTTTAATAAGATTAGGCTCTTTAAGTGTAACTCTAAGCTGTGATAACAGGTATTCTTTAAGTGTAGGTTTAGGTGCAATCACTGGCATCTCTCTTTCTTCAGTCGGGTTATAGTCTACAGATTTTGGATACTTATCCCAATCGTCTATATCTTCTGGTAATGGAAGCTCCCTTTCTTCTGGTTCTCTTTCCAGAACTGGGTTTTCTTCAATTTTTTGCTCAATTAGTTGTCGCAACTCAAGTTGTGGCAACTCAAGTAAATTAAGCCTTGCCAATAAAACCTGTGCTAACCTAAATTCTAACCTGTGTTCAAGTCTCATAATCTAAATTTTTCACCCAGGTATAACTTTCTTGCAGTAGGGTCTTCAACTAATTCACTTGAACTACCTGACATCAGTATCTTACCCTCATACATTATATATGCACGGTCAGTAATTTCAAGTGTCTCTCTCACATTATGGTCTGTGACAAGTATTCCAATTCCCTGTGTTTTCAGTTCTTTAATTATCTGTTGTATATCCTCACGTACAATAGGGTCAACTCCTGTAAATGGCTCATCTAACAGTAAGTAAGTTGGGTTTATTGCAAGCACTCTCCCAATTTCAACCCTCCTCCTTTCACCACCTGAAATTCTATTTCCTAATTGTTTTCTAATCTTGTCTATACCGAGCATTGATATAATCTGTTCAAGTCTATCGCTTCTAACTTTATGTGATGTCTCAACAATTTCTAGTACAGCCATAATATTTTGCTCAACAGTCAGCTTCCTAAAAATAGATGCCTCCTGTGGCAAATACCCAATCCCCATCTTAGCTCTTCTGTGCATAGGCTCATAAGTAATATCTTTCCCATTAATAAATACTTTCCCATATTCTGGAGCAATAAGTCCTATAACCATATAAAAAGTAGTCGTCTTTCCTGCGCCATTTGGACCAAGTAGCCCAACAACTTCACCCCTTTTAAGCTCAAGTTCCACATTATCTACCACTTTTCTCCGTTTGTAACTTTTAGAAAGAGATTCAGTTCTTAAAATCTCCATCTTGTCCCCCAGACTCTACCTCCAACAATAATCTTATCAACCTTTCTCTTGTTAAGTATAATCTTAAGCTCATCTCCTCCAAGGCTGTCTGTGTCAGACACAATCCATGGGCTCCCGTAAAGAAAAGTTTCGTTTCTTTTTATGAAATATGATAAGCTATCAGCATGGCACACAATTGAACTTAATTTAATAGTGACATTACGATTAACTTGTGCTAAAGTATCGCTAAAAAGTTTTATAGTATCACCTGTAATTTCAATGGAATCGGTATGGGCTTCAAATTTAGGTAATAGAGTCATTATCCCATAATTAGTATCCAAATTATAGAAACACTCGTCTCCGCATACTGTCATACTGTCAGCCTCGTTTATATATTTTACATCCTCATATAGCCATAATTTATTTTCAAAATATTTTCCCCTCTCTCCTATTAAGAGCTCATGTTCTTTGTGTGCCTCAAATCCATTATATAATTTAATTTCCTTATTCCAGAAGTATTCACACGAGTCAGTCAGTATTTTAAGTTCTCCTTTTCCACGTGATCCTCTGGATAATACATCTACTGAATCAATAGCTATGACCTTATCCTTAGTAATAACTCCTTTTTTTGCCTTTATTTTTAAATCCTTATGCGTAAAATTCACATTTCCATAAAGGTAAGTGATAGAATCAACCAGTACCGAGCTATCCGCTTTTGCAACATATTTAGGAAATAGATTGCTTTGTCCCGCTAAATCGGGACTTGCAATGCCATCTAATGTAATGAATAAACTAATCACCATACCCATAAGTTTCCTTAAGTTTTATATGAGATAGCCCTGGGTCGCTTTCAAAGCATCTGCCTTCAATTTTTTTATTCTCTTTTGTTGTAATAATAACCTTATCCTCAGTCATTATTTTATTAATTGCATTAACCCATTTTATCATCTCAGTTTCAAGCACAGTGCCATCTATTCCAACAACTTTAACATTTCCCATCGCTTCCATATCATTAGAAGGGATAAATAAGACTCCACTATCCGAAGCGAGTGTAGCGTAAGGGGCTCCACCCTTATAAAATACGAGTGTAACTCCATAGACAACAGTCCTATCTTTGTATGATAGCGCTTTATTTGCTTTAAGTCTAAAATTTGAAATCCCTTTAACTGTCTCAACAAGTTCAAAGTTCATCACTATCTCATCAGCTTCCCTATGCGGTTGAACTGTTTCTTTTTCCTTTGTTTTACAGCCAAAAATAAAAATAGGGATTAAAATTAATAGATACTTCATCGTTAATATATATATACGATTTTAGAAAAAGTCAAGTAAAATCTGCTTTATTGAATAATTCGCTTTACAAAACTTGCAACACCTTGATTGACATCGATTTATGAGATTCTTCACTTCGTTCATAATAACAAGGTCAAAATTGTCTAAAACCAAGTCAGAGGTTGAAAATCAAAGGTACCCAAAATATTTATTCAACAAAGCGAGTAAAATCGTAATTCTGTCAGAGTGGTTGGGTTTGTTAGTTTCAATATTCGTGATAAATAAAGTTGCAGGCAATTTTTTGTTTATTACAAATTACAAATTTCAAATTTCAAATTAAGAATGTTTGTTATTTTATTGTGTGATTTGTGTTGCAATGCTACGTGAGTAAATGGCATTGGATGTGAAGAATAAGAATATGATGAGTTGTGTGTTAATAGATAGTGTAAGTTTAGGTTCTATGTAGATAGTAGCTTTACCATCTTTTCTCTTAGCGGCTGGTAGTACAGGTATCCATATTTTAATCTTTTTCCATGGTTTGAATGTTAATTTTTTTGTTTGCTTCCAGTAAATAGGTACAATATGAGCGTTATCTTCTGTTTTTCCCTTAAGTAATGTATTTGTAGTCCACTCTATTTGTAGTTTACCTGTTGAAGTAGTATATTTTGCTTTGGTTATTTGTGTCTGTTCGAGCAGGTCACCTTCAGTAATTATAATTGATTTCAGTTTTGGCATATTTGTGTAAGATATAAGTCTTTGTTTGTCTGGTATTGACTGATATAGTGGGCTTGTATTGTACTTCATAAATAGGTCGTAATGAGTGATATTCTTTTTTTGCTGTATTAGTATTCGCCATGGTTCCTCGATTATTGGCTTTAGTTGTGAATATATGAAACTCACTGTTCCGAATACTATCTTTGTGTTAATTCTACGTATGTTAACTTCACTCTCCTCTATCTTGTGTTTAATTAGTTTATTCATTGTGTTCATTGAGCCCCTATCCTTAGGGTATGGGTTATGCATCTTGATAACTCTTGTTTTTCCATGTCTCTGAAATACCAAGTTCCCAATTTTACCTGTAATTGTGCCAAATGCTGAGCCGAAATATTTAGCCATAGCTATAATGACAAATTCTAAATCCTAAATACTAAATCCTAAACAAATTACAAATTCCAAATTTCAAATTACAAACAAATCTTAAGTACTGAATAACTGACTGATTGTGAGTATTGTTTACCCTTTTTAAAGTATACATACAGGATAGGCTTATGTACTTCCTTATCCAGTTTTATCTCTATTGGCATAGTAGAATAGTGTCTCGGATTAAAGTGGTATAGGTTAAAATTCTCTGTCTCCATCACTGCTATGCCGACCTCTTTGTCATATGCATTTTTGATCTGTATTTTCACTGTTTTACCTTCACATGTAGCCTTCAATATCTTTGGTGGTTCTATTTCACCATCTGCTATTTTCATATTTGTCCATATAGGTGGGTTACCAAGTTCTCTCATATTGACGGCTATAAACATAGTCTGTCCTGAGAAATACTTATGCTTTGCTATAGGGTTCCAAATTTTGTGTATGATTTCTTTTTTGTATTTATGCGTAATCTTTCCGAGTGTAGCAAATTTTGTTCTTATGATTTGCTGTTTTTCAGTTTTAGGGTTTTTCCTTTTTACAAGGTTACAAATACATATCCGGTTACCTCTTCTTTGAAAGAATATTCCGGTAGCGTCTTTTTTCATATTGAATCCGAACATTCGTTTTGCCTGTTCTGGTGTAGTTTTGATTTTACCTACAATTTTGACTGGAAAATTAAGCCACATCTCTCAATAAAAATTCCAAATTTCAGATTTCACATTTCACCCTATATTAATATATTTTCTACAAAATTCTTTTTCATTCTTTATTTTTCTAAATTTTTCACATCAAGTCCCGAGCCAATTTATGGGCATTCATTTTTTCTCTTAATTTCTAATCTTTATAGAGTATTGATACTCCACAGGCTATGGTGTGTAAAATTATTATGTATTTTATCAATTTTCTATTATTTTTTTTTATTGTAAACTAGCTTGTTTAATCTCTTTCACAATGAGTTCAATCTGTTCCTCTGTGAGTTCAGCGAACATTGGCAGTGATAAAACTTGAGTACAGCATTCTTCAGCAACTGTAAAGCTTCCCTCTTTATATCCGAGATATTTGTATGCAGGCTGTAAATGCAGAGGTATAGGGTAATGTATAGCTGTATCTATTCCTTTTGATTTAAGCCACTTTGCGAGTTTCTCTCTGTGTTTAGTTCTAATCGTATATAAATGATAAACATGTTTAGCATCCTGAAGCTCTTTTGGAGTAATGATTGTAGTGTCTTCAAGCAATGTATTGTATAACTTTGCATTTCTTCTTCGTTTTTCATTCCATTCTTCAAGTCTTTTCAGTTTAACTCTTAAAATTGCCGTCTGTATACTATCAGCGCGGTAATTATAGCCTTCCATTTCGTACATATATTTTTTATGTTGGCCATGACAGGCAAGCAATCTGACCTTATCAGCAATCTTTTCATTATTAGTAACAACCATCCCACAGTGTCCGTATGCACCCAGATTTTTACCTGGATAAAATGAGAAGCATGCGGCATCGCCAAAGCTGCCAACTCTCTTTCCTTTGTATTCTGCACCATGTGCTTGAGCAGCATCTTCTATTACTATTAAGTTGTGTTCATTAGCAAGTTTAATGATTGGTTCCATATCACAAGGGTGGCCAAAAATGTGGACTGGTATTATGGCTTTAGTGCGTTTTGTAATTTTTTGTTTAATTTCATCGGTATTAATATTATATGATTTGGGTTCAATATCTGCAAACACTATCTTGGCGCCAACGTGTGTGATAGCTTCAGTTGTAGCAATAAATGTAAATGGTGTGGTAATCACTTCATCTCCTTCTCCAATTCCAAATGCAAGAAGCGCCAAGTCTAAAGCAGTTGACCCAGATGCTGTAGCAACTCCATATTTAGCTCCACAAAAGTTTGCAAATTCAGTCTCAAATTTTGAAATTTCATCTCCTCCAACAAAGTCCATTGAGTCAATGACTCTTTTAATTGCGCTATCTATTTCAGACTTTATAGATAGGTATTGGGCTCTCAAGTCAACAATTGGTATGTTCATATTACCTCCAATTTTTAAAACAAATTCCAAATCCTAAGCACCAAGTTACAAATAAATTACAAATTACAAACAAAACATCATACTGTTTTGAATTTGTGTTTTTTGTCATTTGGTATCGTCTATGAGTTTTCATAACTCAATCTATCTTGGATACAAGTTGTGGTTTTCTATTTTTTATTGTCCATATGATGTCGAACTCGCCGTCAGGGAGTGAATCAAGCCACTCCATCTTTCCTCTTTTGAGTTTTCTTGTAAGTAATAAAGGTTCTGTGTTCTCCGGTCCATATGGCTCAAGTAGTTTCAATTCGTTCAAAAAATTAGGTGTAATTTCCTCTTGTTTGACTTCTGCGTCTATTTTTATAGCTACTAGTTTTGGGTCAGGAGCCCCAAAACTACCCGATAAAAGTTTAGCTACTCGTTTCTTAAATTCTTTCAATCTGTTAGCTTCCATTGAGAACCCTGCTGCCAGCTTATGACCACCCCAGTCAATGAGAATATCATCAAATTTCATAAGTAATTTTATAAAGTCAAATTCCTCAGGTGCACGGCATTCGCCTACAAGGGTTCCATCTTTTCTTTGAGTTATAATAATACACGGTGCCTCTTTGTAACTTGCTACCCTAGCTGCACAAATTCCTATAACATCAGGGTCTATAGGAGCTGCATCAAAAATGTAAATTACTACGCCGCCTTTGGTAATTGGTTTGAGTTCACTTAACTTCTGATACGCTTCTTCTATTTTTTCGTCCTGTTCTTTTTTAGCATTAGCAAGTTTTGATAGTATTTGCTCATCGTTATGTAACAGGAATTCAACTCCTTGATTTGGGTCAAGTCTGCTTACTGAGTTGAGCAACTTAATTGTCTCAGATATACCGATGCGTTCAAAAATAGAGCCCTTAATAGCTTCGTTTCCGAGCTTAACAAATACACGATTCTCATTCACTAACTTAACTTTATCTGCAATTGTTCCGATAAGGACAAGTGGCAATAGTTTACGAGTAGCAGAATTCCATTGCAAAGCTGTAATATTCATTTTTTGCATTCCCACAGCTTGTGCTAATTTATAAGCGACACCAACTCCTGCGAGGTCGTCAAATTTATAGTTATTTTTAGGATTTATAAAAGCCTGTACTGGTGGTATTCCTTTAGGGAACTCGTGGTGGTCAGTAATAATGATATCAATTCCATCAATTGGTTTCGTATTTGAGCTCCCGCAGTCAACTGTGATTGTGAGAGTCACGCCTTTTGAAACTAACTCGTTGACTTTGTCTGTGTCAAGTCCGTGGCTATCCTTTTTTGGGATGTACCATTCAACGATTCCACCAATGTCTCTAATCACATTAACAAGCAGTGCTGTAGCACTCATTCCGTCAGCATCTTCATGTCCCCAAACAATGATATGCTCTTTGTTTTTAACTGCATTTATAACTCTTTCAACTGCAATTTTCATATTGGGTAACTCAAATGGGTCTCTTAAATTTTCAAATTTTGGGTTAATGAACTCGTTAACTTTGTCTATACTCTCATATCCTCTTGCTATAAGTATTTGTGCAAAGGCTGGTGTTATCCCTATAGCATTAGATAGCTCCACCACTTTAGCGTCATCAACAGTAGACAGTTCGTAATTTAATTTTTTTGTCATTTAGTTCTCCAGTGAAAACTTCATCAAATTAAAGTTTAACTGTCAAACAAATTACAAATTTCAAATTTCAAATTCTGCACCATTGGAGTGTGAAGCCTGCTTGAATAGAGCGGCCGTGGCCATATACTCCTTCAATGATTTCGTATTTTGTATTGGTTAAATTATTCAATCTAACGAAAACTTCTCCATATTTTATCTTTTTTAAAAGACAAGGTGAAAACAGCCAATAATTAGCCATAGGACCTATATCCATATAGAGATTCTTCACTTTGTTCAGAATGACATACCTTTTTTCAGTGTACTTACTCTCTAATCCTATTATTATGTTATAGGGGAAGAATATTTCAAAGGTATTAATAAATGAGATGGTAGGAAGAAAAGTTTCACAAACAAAATCAAATGGGATCACATATTTTTTTTTAAAAGGTATATATGTAAGATAGGCTGTATTTTTAATTTTTTGCCATTTTAAATCGACACCCCCTCCCCACTCATGTTGTTTATTTCCATTCACTGGTTTAACAGATTCAGTAGAACCGAACATACCCTGTGTCCAATAAATTCCATTTTCTATCTCTTTATAAGTTATTTCCAAAGTTATATTATTGCCGAGTATGAATTTGATATCGCCAAGTGCATTCCATCGTTCTTGTTTAAGTTCAGGGTTTAGTATTACATAGGGCTGGTTCATATATATACTCTCAAGAGTCCTTGTAACTTCTTTATTTCTATATGATGTATTTATAGAAAAGTAGTCGTTAACCATCCAGTTTAATTGAATAACTGGTGCTATATGAGGGATACTAACTCCTAATCCGACAAATATGTTCTCATATGGGTTTCTACCCAATAGGAAAGCGGCATCCCATACAAGGTCAGCTTCGTAATAAGCTGAGTTCAGAATTTTGAATATGTTTTCCCTTATATAAAAGGACGATGAACTATTAGCTAAGTAGTAGATACGAGCATCGGTGTTTCCTATTTTGTATCTTTTAGCTTCGGTCTCAACTTCTATTATACTTTTAATAGATTCTTCCCCTGAAGTTATTTCAGGGTCAGAATGACAGGGGGGGGTGATATTTCTCATTCCAATTCCACATCCTATAGAATTTTTATCCTCAATTTTAAAAAAATTTGCATTAAATGAACTGTTTATTCCGGGCTGCATATCTAATTTAACCTCACTTATTTTACCGATTTCACTTTTACCGAAGTTTGACCAAATAGATAAATAAGGAAACCTCTTAATTTCCCATATTTTAAGGGTCTCTTCTTTAGCTTCAGGTGGTATAAGGTCAATAGCTGGTTCAGGTTCGTTTTCTTCTACTGCATTTAAACTAATTGGAAATAAGATACTAATTAAAAGGAGGCTTTTGTATCCCATTTTCTGTAATATATCCTGTGATATACTCATGCGGCGTGACATCAAATGCTGGATTAAAAACTTCCACTCCTCTGGGCGCTATTTCAAAATTTCCTATCTTTCTAACCTCATCTGGGCTACGTTCTTCAATTGGAATTTGTGCTCCAGATAAGATTGTATTGTCAAAGCTTGAAATAGGGGCAGCGACATAAAATGGTACATTGTGCATCTTAGCAATTACTGCCAGTGTATATGTCCCTATTTTATTAGCCACATCTCCATTTTTAGCAATCCTATCAGCTCCAACAATACATATATCTACTTTTTTATTCTTAAAAAGCGCTCCTTTTGCACTGTCACAGATTAAAGTAACTTCAATTTCTGCTTGTAACAGCTCCCAAGCGGTAAGTCTAGCACCTTGTAGCACTGGTCTAGTCTCTGTGACAAACACTTTTGGCTTTTTACCATCCCTCTTTGCTAAATAGACAGGCGCCAATGCAGTTCCAATTCCGGCAGTAGCGAGTGCACCAGCGTTGCAATGCGTCAAAATATGTGCTCCATTAATGATAAGATGTAACCCATTTTCGCCTATTTTCTGACAAATTTCTTCATCCTCTTTTTTGATAAGATGGGCTTCTTGTAAAATAAGTGATTTAAGTTCGTTGACTTGTTGAGTCGGTGAGTCATTGAGTAGTTGAGTCATCCGCTTTAAGGTTGAAAATAGATTGTATCCGGTGGGGCGTGTACTTTTAAGAATATCAATTGAAGCTTTAACATCTTTCTTAAATTTCTGATAATTTTTGGCTTTTGAATTATATGCAGCAAGTGCAACCCCATAAGCAGCTGCTACCCCTATTAATGGTGCGCCTCTAATTTTAAGGTTCTGAATTGCATCAGCTATTCCGAGATGTGTCTGAATATTTTGATAATAGACTTTTGCAGGTAGTAGGGTTTGGTCAAGTATTTTTACTTTACCTTTGTCCCAAGAAATTGTTGAGAACTTAAGATTATACACCCGCCTATAGTTTGGGTCAGGAGACCCAAACCAATTATTTTGTTCCTTCTTTAGGCCTTTTTACTCCATATCTTGACCTTCCCTGGCGTCTGCCATCAACTCCCACAGCATCAAGTGCCCCTCTAATTACATGATACTTAACACCTGGCAAATCTTTTACCCTCCCTCCCTTAATAAGGACAATTGAGTGCTCTTGTAAAGAGTGTCCTTCCCCTGGAATGTAGCATATTACTTCATCACCAGTTGTAAGTCTAACCTTAGCTACTTTCCTTAAAGCAGAGTTTGGTTTTTTTGGTGTAACTGTATACACTTTAGTACACACCCCCCTCCTTTGCGGTGCACCTAATAATGCGGGTGCCTTAGATTTACTCTTTTGGACTCTCCTCCTCTTTCTTATCAGTTGATTTATTGTTGGCATCTGTCTCCTCTCCGCCTTTCCACGGGACTCAGCGAGGACTCAGCGAGGCAAGTAATGCTCTCACTCCTGTTCCAGCCGGAATTAAGCTACCCATTAAAACATTTTCCTTCATTCCAAGTAATGTATCCTTTTTTCCTTGAATAGCGGCATCTGTAAGTACTCTTGTAGTCTCCTGGAATGAGGCAGCTGAAATAAATGAATCCGTAGTCAGAATTGAGCGCGTAACGCCCAAAAGGATAGGCTCAAATGTAGCCCCTTTACCGCCGAGCTCTGCAATCTTATCATTCTCATCCATTAACTTTAATTTGTTGACCAGTTCTTCCTCAACAAACATTGTGTCACCCGGCTCTTTTATCCGTACACTAGCTAACATCTGACGTACAACAAGTCCTATATGTTTATCATCTATCTTGACCCCTTGCAGTCTGTAAACTTCCTGAATCTGATTAACAAGGAATTCCTGTGCAGCTTGCACTCCCTTTATTCTCAATACATCGTGCGGATCAATAGGTCCTTCAGTCAGCTTGTCACCCGCTTTAACTTCCTCACCATTATAGACAAGCAGATGCTTTCCGTAAGGAATACGATACGCCCTCTGTTCATGTGTTCCCTGAATTGCAATAATTCTATAGCCATGTTCTGGTTGCTTAAACTCCACTATCCCATCAATCTCAGTAACAATTGCTTTATTATTTGGATGCCTAGCTTCGAATAGTTCTATCACTCTAGGAAGACCGCCAGTGATATCACGTGTCTTTGTAATTTCACGTGGAATCTTAGCAAGTATATCACCTGAAGATACCTTTGCTCCATCTTGCACAAGTATATGCGCTTTTATAGGAAGTAAGTAACTTCCAAGCTTACTCCCATCCTTACACACATGTAATTCAGGATGAATCTTCCTGTGAGCCACCACAACTGGCTGTTTTCTACCTGTTCGTTCATCGTACTCTAGTCTGTATGTAACATTTTCTATTAAGCCAGAAAACTTCACATTTCCATCAGCATTAGAGATTATCGGAAATGAATACGGGTCCCATTCAAACATAATCTTATCTTTAGGTACAAATTCACCATCTTGCACTCTAACTGCCGCTCCGTATGGGACCTTGTAAGAAAGCTTCCCCATCTTGTGTTCTAAGTGAATTTTCCCATCTTTAAAGCCGCATACCTGAACTCCATCTTTCCGAGTATAAAGTTTTAAGTTCTCAAATCTAACCTTTCCTTCGTGTGGAGCCTTCATCTGTGATTCCTTAGCTATTCGGGTAGCTATCCCTCCTATATGGAATGTGCGTAGTGTTAACTGTGTGCCGGGTTCACCAATTGACTGAGCTGCTACCACACCCACCGCTTCACCAATTTCTACTAATCTACCTGTAGCAAGATTCCTACCGTAACACTTTTGACAAACTCCACGTTTCGCCTCACAAGTAAGCACAGACCTAATCCGCACCTTTTCTATTCTACATTCCTCAATCTCTAAAGCCTTATCCTCTGTAACTTCTTGCCCTCCAAATACTATCACACGTGAAGTTATTGGGTTAATCACATCTTCAAGCACAAACCTACCTTCAATGCGTTCAGATATAGGCTCTATAATCTGCTCACCTTCTTTTATTGGGCCAACATCTATCCCCATAATTGTACCACAATCTTCCTCAGTTATTATGATATCTTGGACTGCATCTACAAGCTTCCTTGTGAGATATCCTGCTTGTGCAGTCTTAAGTGCAGTATCTGTTAGCCCTTTTCTTGCCCCATGAGTAGATATGAAGTATTCAAGTACATTTAAGCCTTCTCTAAAATTTGAAGTTATAGGAGTCTCTATAATTTCACCTACCTCGCCGCCCATCTTAGGTCTTGTCATAAGTCCCCTAACTCCTGTAATCTGCCGTACTTGGTCCATATTACCTCTTGCACCTGATTTAGCCATCATATATAATGGATTAAAACCACCCTTATCTTGTTCAAGTGCACGCAGAGTCTCCTTCTCAATCCGATTCGTTGCATGTATCCAAGTATCTATAACTGTATTATACCTTTCACTTTCAGTTATTACCCCTTTCTTGTATCCATCTTGAATCCGCTCGACCTCCGTAAGTGCACGCTCTATAATCTCATGCTTATGCTCAGGAATTATCATATCATTTATTCCTATAGTTAACCCGGACTGTGTAGAGTATTCGTAACCAAGTCTTTTTAAATCGTCAAGAAACTTTACTATTACATAACTTCCAAACTTTATATAAATAGCCTTAATAAGTTCTCTTAATTCATTTTTATCTAATGTCTTATTAACAAATTCCATCCCTTCTGGAAGAATCTGATTAAAGATTACCCTTCCTATAGTCGTATTAATAAACTTATCACCGACCCAGTATCTTATCCTTGTATGGAGTGCCACCTCTCCTTGTAAATGCGTATTGTAATACGCCACTACTTCATCAGCGCTCCCAAATACTTTACCCTCTGTGGGCTCTCCTTCTTTTTCTTTTGTCAGCCAATACACTCCTACTACAACATCCTGAGTTGGCACAGAAATAGGACTACCATTAGCGGGTGATAGAATATTATTTGCAGAAAGCATTAGAATAAGGGACTCAATTTGCGCCTCAGCCGATAATGGGACATGGACTGCCATTTGGTCACCATCAAAATCTGCATTAAATGGGACACAGATTAGCGGCGATATCCTTATGGCTTTACCTTCTACTAATTTTGGCATAAAAGCTTGTAACGAAAGTCTATGTAATGTCGGTGCCCGATTTAACAGCACTGGCCTATTCTTCACTATACGCTCAAGGATACCCCATACCTCTTTTGCTCCCTCCTCAAGTAGTTTCCTTGCCACCTTTACTGACTGGGCATAGCCTTCTTTCTCAAGTTCTCTTATGATGAATGGTTTAAAAAGTTCAAGCGCCATTATTTTGGGTATACCACACTCATAGATTTGGAGTTCAGGGTCCACCACAATAACCGACCTACCAGAATAATCTACCCTCTTCCCTAATAAATTACGCCTAAATCTGCCTTGCTTACCTTTTAAAGTATCGGATAGAGACTTTAGTGGCCGTCCCCCTTTACCTTTGACTGGCGTACTACGCCTCAAATTATCAAACAGAGCTTCAACTGCTTCCTGTAGCATCCTTCTCTCATTCTTAAGAATTATTTCCGGCGCTTTAATGGCCATTAGATTTTTAAGTCTATTATTCCTTGTTATAATTCTTCTATACAACTCATTCAAATCTGAAGTCGCAAATCTACCGCCCTCAAGTGGGACAAGAGGACGTAAATCCGGAGGAATTACAGGTAAAACTGTGAGTATCATCCATTTAGGCTCTGTTTGCGACACCCTAAAGCCTTCCACTATTTTAAGACGTTGAAGAATTTTTTTCCTCTTTTCCGGTGCAGTCTCTACTTTTATAAGCATCTTTAGATTAGCTGATAGTTCATCAAGGTCAAGTTCGGCTAATAGATCAATAAGTGCACTTGCTCCCATTTTTGCAACAAAGCCATCAGGATTTTGACTCATTATCCTTTCATAATCTATCTCTGATAGTAAAGTTCCTTTCTTATAAGGCGTATTTCCCTGATGAATCACGATGTAAGACTCGTAGTAGATTACCCTTTCAATCTTATTCACTGATAAGTCTAACAATAATCCCATCCTTGATGGTGGGACCTTATAAAACCAAATATGCGCCACAGGTGAAGCTAGCTCTATATGACCCATACGCTCGCGACGCACCCTTGAAAGAGTTACTTCCACCTTACAACGCTCACAGATTATACCACGATACCTTATCCCTTTATATTTACCACAACTACATTCATAGTCCTTTACGGGACCAAATATATGTTCGCAAAATAGACCATCTCGCTCTGGCTTCTGAGTCCGGTAATTTATAGTTTCAGCCTTTGTTACCTCCCCCTTTGACCAGCTGTGAATTGTATCAGGCGAGGCTATCCTTATTTGGATAGCGTTAAAATCCATCAACCCTCCTAGTTAAGTCAGTTATTTTGTGTAAATTAATTCTCCACAGATCCTTCGGATTTGTTTTTTTTACACAATTTTTCTGACATTCTCCTCCTTTACTAGTTCCATGTCTAAGCAAAGAGCATTTAACTCTTTTAGTAACACATTAAAAGATGTGGGAATCCCAGGTTCCGGGAATTTATCTCCTTTGATAATCGATTCGTACAAATCTTTCCTCCCAGTTACATCGTCAGATTTAATTGTAAGCATCTCCTGCAAAGTATGGGCTGCACCATAGGCTTCAAGAGCCCATACCTCCATTTCACCAAATCTTTGACCTCCAAACTGAGTTTTTCCACCTAGGGGTTGCTGTGTGATTAATGCATACGAACCCACGGATCTCGCATGGATTTTGTCCTCTACCATATGACCAAGCTTCATCATGTAAATATATCCAACTGTTACTCTCTCTTTAAATAGCTCACCTGTCCTCCCATCAAATAGTACGGTCTTACCGTCTTCCGCGAGTCTTGCTTTACAAAGCTCTTTCTTTATTTCTTCAACTGTGACCCCATCAAATACAGGTGACACTGCCTCAAACCCTAAAATCTTTGCTGCCCAGCCAAGATTGGTTTCAAGTATTTGCCCAATGTTCATCCTTGATGGTACACTTAATGGATTAAGCACAATCTCCACATGGGTACCATCAGGTAAATATGGCATATCTTCTTCTGGTATAATTTTGGCTATTGTGCCTTTGTTGCCGTGCCTACCAGAAAGTTTATCACCTATTGCAACACTACGACGTTCACCAATATAAACCTTTATAATCTTAAGAACCCCGTGTGGTAACTCATCACCCCGTGTAGCCTTATCAATCTCAATCTGCTCCTTCGCCTTTAATTCACGAATATGTTTAGAGAGGACTTCAGTCTTTATACTACCCCGCCTTGACTCGGCGAGGCGGGCCTGTTTTTTAAGCTCCTTTATTAAATACTTTGTACGTGCCTTTATCTCATTCGTACGTCTTTTCATCTCCTGCTTATATAACTGGTCTTCCGATCTTCTCGATAAAATTCTTACATCAATAACTTTGCCCTTCACTCCTGGTGGAACACGAAGTGAGGAATCCTTCACATCTTGTGCTTTCTCTCCAAAAATAGCTTGTAGAAGCTTCTCTTCTGGAGAAAGTTCTTTCTCACCCTTAGGTGAAATCTTTCCTACAAGAATATCATCCACATCCACAGAAGCCCCTACTCTAACAATTCCAGACTCATCAAGATTTGCCACTGCTTCATCTGGAACATTTGGAACATCACGAGTGACTTCTTCTGGGCCAAGAGCTGTATCTCTCACTTCAATTTCAAATTCCTGAATAGTAACTGAAGTAAAAACATCATCCCTTAAAAGACTCTCAGAGATAATTATTGCATCCTCAAAATTGTATCCCCTCCATGGCATAAATGCAACTATGACATTCCTTCCAAGTGCAATCTTCCCATGCTCAGTTGATGCCCCATCTGCTATTACCTGCCCATTTTTTATTTTATCACCTACCTTGACTATAGGCCGCTGATTAATACATGTATCCTGATTTGTTCTTCTAAACTTTATTAATGGGTAATAATCAAGAGAAAATTTATCTCCATCAGGTTTTATTAGTATCCCACTAGCTTCTGCTTTAACCACTCTCCCACTCCTTTTTGCAATAACCAAAACTCCTGAATCTCTTGCCACTTTTTCTTCTATTCCAGTCCTTACAATTGGCGATTCAGGAAATAAAAGTGGGACTGCCTGTCGTTGCATATTTGACCCCATAAGAGCACGATTAGCATCGTCATGTTCAAGAAAAGGGATGAGTGCTGCAGTAACACTGACAAGTTGCTTGGGAGAGACATCCATATAGTTTACATCTTTTGGACTCACAATAGGAAAACTGCCTCTCTTACGGGCGAGGATTAATGATTGTGTAAATTTACCATCTTCGTCTACTTGAGTGTTGGCTTGAGCAATTATGTATTTATCTTCCTCATCAGCCGTTAGGTACTCAATTTCGTTAGTCACCCTCCCATTCCTTACTCTCCTGTAAGGGACTTCTATTTCTCCATATTCATTTACATTTGCGTATGATGCAAGTGAGGTTATAATTCCTATATTTTGACCCTCAGAAGTTTCTATTGGACATATCCTGCCATAATGTGAGTAGTGCACATCTCTTGCCTCAAGTCCTGCAGTATCCCTTGTTAACCCTCCGGGGCCGAGTCTTGATATACGACGCCTATGAGTGAGTTCAGCTAATGGGTTTGTCTGCTCCATAAATTGGGAAAGCTGTGAAGTGCCAAAAAATTTTTGAAGCACAGTGGTAACAATTGTTGCATTCATAAGTCCTCTCGGTGTAAGAATTTCACTATCCCTCAACATCATCCGCTCCTTTATCACCCAAGTCAGTCTTGCAAAAGCAATACGAAACTGTTCTTCAAGCAACTCACCTACCCTTCTTAAGTGGCGATTCCCTAAATGTTCTGGATCATTGACAGTCTCTTCACCCCTTGAGAGAGCTATTATTCCTCTTATTGTATTTACAAAATCTTCAGGAGAAAGAGCGAGAGACTCAATCTTGGTCCCAAATTTACGGTTTATCCTATGCCGGCCAATTCTTGCAAAATTGTATCTTAACTCATTAAAATACATAGTATTAAAGAAAGTCTCAGCTATTGCCCTATCCTGGATAGCTGTTCCTCTGAGCAATGAATATATTCTTAGTAATGCATCGGACTGATTTTCAATTCTTTCTTTTGCAAGAGTATTTAAGATAAATGGAGGCTCCTTATCCTCGAGGACTTCTACATTCTTCACCCTAAACGATTCTAAGGATGATATAAGCTCTTGGTCAACTCTTGTACCAGCTCTTGCAAGTAGAACATTCCGTTTATTGTCTTTAACAGGACTTGATAGAATAAATCCAATAGACTCATTAAGAGGGCGAGTTATTGACTTAAAGAAAAGCTTAAGTATTTGCTCGGTAGTATTGTATCCGAGCGCTTTTAAAAGGGTAGTACATAGAATTTTATGTCTCTTATCAAGTGCTACATGTAAAACATCGTTTACATCTGTTGAAAATGTTATCCATGGACCACGATAAGGAATTATCTCACCTATAAATAACCTTTTACCTGACGGGTGTATCTCTTCTGAAAAATAGATACCTGGTGACCTTCTTAACTGACTTACAACAACTCTTTCTACACCATTTATTATAAATGTCCCACGGTCAGTCATAAGTGGAAGCTGTCCAAGATATACATCTTGCTCAATTGCTTCCTTTGTTGTGCTATCTGATTCACGTGTAATAAGTCTAAACTCACCACGTAATGGAGCTTCATAACTTACGCCACGCTCAATAGCCATATCTGGTGAATAATCTGGTGTTCCTATATTATAGCTTCTAAATTCAAGTCTGTATTGCTGATGCGCATCTTCAACAGGAAATGCTTCCAAGAAAGCAGATTGTAAGCCTTTGGGTTCCCTTTTTGATGGTGGAATATCAAGTTGTAAAAAATCGTTAAAAGAGCTTAGCTGTGCCTCTATAAGGTTAGGCAGAGTCTTAATTTCCTTTATCTTTTGGTAGCTTTTAATCATTTTATCTCATAAGTAGCTCCCGCAGCCTCAAGCTTTTTTGCAATTGCTTCTGCTTCTTCCTTTGAGACTTTCTCTTTGACAGGCTTAGGGGCTGAATCTACAAGCTCTTTTGCTTCTTTTAAACCAAGTCCTGTTATCTCACGGACTACTTTTATTACCCTTATTTTATTATCTCCAAATGACTTAAGAATGATATCAAACTGTACCTTTTCCTCTTGCGGCTTAACTTCAGGGACCGCTTGAGCTTGAGGTTGGGCAACTGGTGCTACTTGAGGAGCAGCTTTTACGCCAAATCGCTCCTCAATCTCTTTCACGAGCTCTGATAGCTCGAGTACAGACATCTTCTCTATAAGCTCAATTACCTTTTCTTTTGACCCTACTTTTGCCATTTTATACTCCTTTTTTCTTAACTACCTCATCCAATATTAAAACCAATTTTCTTAAGATAGATTGAAGTGTGAAAATAAGGTTGGATAGAGGGGCTACTAAAATATTTAAAAACTCAGATAATAACACATCACGGCCAGGAATCAATGCTATATCTTTAATCTCACCGGGAGATAAAATCTTACCATCAAACCACCCCACTTTAAGGTTGGGTGCACCCACTTCCCTCTGAAATTCAGTCAAGATACGTGCAACAAGAACTGGGTCATCACCAAAACATATACCAGTGGGTCCATCGAGATACATGGTTAAAGGCTCAATTTTTGCCTTTTGAAGAGCGAATTGGAGTATAGAATTTTTAACCACTTGATAGCGTAACGAATTTTCGCGCAACCTTCTCCTTAGCTTTCCTATAGTCTCTACATCTAATCCTCTAAAATCTGTAAGCCATATACCTTTGGAATTACTTAAAGCTGACTTTAGTTCATCCACAATCTTTTCCTTAAGCTCACGTTTCATTTTAGATATAACTGCACTCTACCTAAAAATTTTTTATCTATCCTTAATTAGGGAATAACATTTATTTTCTTATAATTTTTACTATTTTACAACAAAAATCTAAAAAAGCAAGAATTTTTAAAAATTTAATTTAATTTTCTTAACTTTGTTAAAAAATTTTGCTTTGTTGGATAATTCGCTTTACAAAACTTGCAACACCTTGATTGACACCGATTTATGAGATTCTTCACTTCGTTCAGAATGACAAGGTCAAAATTGTCTAAAACCAAGTCAGAGGTTGAAAATCAAAGGTACCAAAAATATTTATTCAACAAAGCAAGTTTTTTAAAAAATTTTTTATATGCCCTCTCTAAAATAAGACTTTACAAGCAACTAGAAAGTTGTAAAATCTATTCCTAAGGAGGGCATATACATATAAATCCCGCCCATCGTCAGATGGGCGTGGATAAATTTTTCACCAGAGCCTCTAAAGGCTCTTAAAATCTACATCCGCAAGTTTGAACGCCATTTTTCAAAGCGTCTAAGGTCAATTTTTATGGCTTATATTACTTGTCTGATGTTGGAATATAAAAGATGTAGCCTCCAAACAATGAGCCAGAAAACTACTCTCACCAGTTATGAGTCCCTCCTATATCATTGATAGGCAGGATGAACGACTCCAATACTTCATTTCTAAATTACGAACATGGGACTCAGAAAAATCAAATACTCAACGAATAATAGAGCTACAAAAGACACACTCCACTAAAACTTGTAGAAGATGTCTTGTTTGACAGTTGGTATTTTAACGAGAGATTCGTAGATCACATCGAGAGTAGGGGAAGCTATTGGATATCAAAAGCGAGGAGTGATAACTTAATCTGGTTCCTCAATAGGAATTGGTGTCGCGTGGATGACCTCGTGAAAGTCATCCCTTCCGTGAAATATAGGAGATTTGTGTACACTAATTCTCGTGGGGAAAAACAGAATTATTACATCTATGGATTCGTGGGCAAGGTTAAGCATCTTGGTGGCAGGAAGTATAGAATTGTTATTGTCAAGTCATCGTGGGAAACTACAAATATGAACGAGATATCTGTTATTGTAAGTAATCACACTGGGCTTGGGAATGAGGAAATATTCACAAGATACAAAAGGAGATGGGAGATAGAATGCGTATTTCGTGAGCTCAAGGATAATTTTTATTTTGACCGATATCAAGTAAGAAGTCTCGCTGCTATAATGAAGCATTGGCATCTTTGTTTTCTTGCTTATACTTTTCTTCCCTGAACTTGTTTCAGGGTTACCGGCTCATATAAAAGGGCACTAAACCGTAAGCTATATACGATAGTGGAATATCTTTTTCTGTATCGGAGTCTTCAGTCGCTCATCTCTTATATTTGGATTTCAAAGAACAAAGAGGCTTATTTCAAGTCCCTACAATTAAATAGGATATAATTTTATCTAAATTTTAACAAAGCACAGTCTTATCTTATATAGCCTCTTCTCTTTCTATGTTTACTTGTAATTCCTTATCAACTTTATTTCATTACTTCTGATACAAATTTTGGGTCTATTTTTATACTGGGGCTCATTGTTGAGGATAGATAAATACTTTTAAAGTAAGTTCCTTTAGCCCCTGCTGGTTTTGCGTTCCATAACTCTTTTAAGAATTGAATAACATTTTCCCGAAGTTTATCTGCATCAAACGAAGCCCTGCCTACTACCCCATGAACACACCCTGTTTTATCCATTTTGAATTCAATTTTACCGCCTTTTAATTCTCTTACTGCTTTACCTACTTCCTGAGTTACAGTTCCAGTTTTAGGGTTTGGCATAAGTCCCCTTGGTCCGAGTAGTTTACCAAACTTACTAATTTTTGGCATTAATTCTGGAGTAGCTATTACGATATCGAAATCAAGCCATCCTTCTTGAATCCGATTAAGGAATTCATCTCCACCTGCAAAGTCAGCACCCGCTTTTTTTGCTTCTTCAATTTTTTCTCCTTCTGCAAGGACAAGGATTCTCCTTGTTTTACCTGTTCCATATGGAAGAGAAACCATTCCTCTAACATGATCCTTCTTAGGGTCGATTTCTAATTTCACAGAAATATCTACAGCCTCATCAAACTTGGCTGTAGATAACTCTTTTAATAATTTAATTGCACTTGAGACTTCATAAAGACGTCCCTTTTCTACTTTACTCTCAATTTCACGGAATCTTTTTGATCTCTTCATTCTTCCACTTCTATTCCCATACTTTTTGCTGTCCCCTCAACTATACGCATCGCATCTTCAATAGTATATGCATTAAGGTCTTGCATTTTTTGTCTTACTATCTCTTGGAGTTGTGCACGTTTTATTTTTGCTACTTTGTTCTTATTTGGCTCACTAGAGGCTTTTGCAATTCCTACAGCTCTTTTTAACAGCATAGATGCAGGTGGGGTCTTAAGAATAAATTCAAAGCTCTTATCATTATATATTGTAATAACAGCTGGAATAATGTATTCCTCGCGTCCTCTTGTTTGATCATTGAATGCTTTACAGAATGCCGGTATATTAATACCATACGGACCGAGAGCTGTACCAACAGGAGGTGCAGGTGTAGCTTGACCACCAGGAATTTGGACCTTTATTTTAGCTATAACTTGCTTTGCCATATTTTAAATTGGTTCTACTTGAAGAAACCCAACTTCTACAGGAGTCTGTCTACCAAAAATTGTAACCATAAGTTTTATCCTCTCTCTTTCAGGATATATTTCCTCAATTACTCCTGTAAAGTCTGCAAATGGGCCATCTATAATTTTAACTGATTCTCCTTTAGTGAAAGGAATTTCAGAAATTTTACTCTCCTCCGGTTTTATATATGCAAGCATTCTATCCACTTCTTCTTTACTCATATGCTGTGGATTTTTACCCCTACCCCCAAAACCCAACACCCCTGGAGTCCTTGAAATTAACTTAAATAAGACATCGTTTGGCTCCATTTGGATTGCTATATAACCTGGGTAAAGTTTTCTCTCTACTGTCATTTTACCCTTCTTCCCTAATTTGGATATCTTCTTTGTTGGTACAATTACTTCTATTTGGTTATTAACCTCTTGGTGTGCAACTTCCTCCCGAATAAGATTGGCTATTTTATGCTCCTGTCCTGAATATACATGAAGAATAAACCACTGTCTCATTTCAAAATCCTCCCAACCACATGGGAGAACAAAATATCCATAAATCCTATAAATATTGCAAGTAATAATGAGATAACTATAACTACCAAAGTAGAGCCCCACAATTCTTTTCTTTTAGGCCATGCTACTCTTGAAAGCTCTATTCTCATTTCATAAAAAAATTTCTTAATCCTATCCATCATTACAGGCCTGGGAGGACTCGAACCCCCAACCCCCGGATTTGGAGTCCGGCGCTCTCACCAATTAGAGCTACAGGCCCAAAAAATAAATTATAAATGCATTTATTTTGTTTCCTTGTGTATTGTATGCTTTCTGCACCATGGACAGTATTTTTTATACTCAACCCTATCCGGATGTTTTTGCTTATTTTTTGTAGTCGTGTAATTTCTACGATTACACTCACTACAAGCTAAAGTTATTATAACCCTCATTCATAAGCCCATGGCCGGAGTTGGGTCGGTGACCCCTTCTCCCGCACTTTTAAGCCTGGAGCGGGGATTGAACCCACGACCCCTTCCTTACCAAGGAAGTGCTCTACCACTGAGCTATCCAGGCACCAAAAGTGTGGTATGCTTTACCCCTGAGTTACATGGGCATAATAAATTAAACTATACACTTTAATCAGAATTTTGTCAAGTCTTTTCAAGCAAGTTTTCAAAAACTATAAGGGCACAATTCGACTCGTAGTGAAGTACAGAATTTAAGTTTAAAACAATCCTAAAAGCGAATGACAGGACTTGAACCCTCACCCATTCCGATTAAGCGGGAGATGGGTTTCGAACCCACAACCCTCAGCTTGGAAGGCTGATGCTCTACCAATTGAGCTACTCCCGCATTCGTTGATTTAAACAGATAAATACCCTCTGTTTAAATCAATGTAATGGGGAGGGAAGGATTCGAACCTCCGAAGGCATACGCCAACAGATTTACAGTCTGCCCCCTTTATCCACTTGGGTACCTCCCCAAAAACACATTGATTAGTAATAAGTGAAATCTATATACAAAAAGCCTACAGAGGGAATTGAACCCTCGACCTGAGATTTATCCCGCACTTTTTGGAGCCGGCGAAGGGAATCGAACCCTTGACCTGAGGTTTACAAAACCTCTGCTCTACCTCTGAGCTACGCCGGCAAAATTATACGTACGAGTTAATCCATTCTTTATTGAGCTCCATTAAGTCAAATCATATTATATAAAAATTTAAAGCTTGTCAACAAATTAAACCACAGGGCTTTCCCTCATAGACAGCCTTTTCGTCTCGTATAGTAGCCAGAGGGCCAAGGAAGATTAGCTAATGCCTCATCAACCGCCTGTTCCGCCTCTTCGCGTAAAGGATGATCGAGTATACCACGAACTACTTTCTCCTTTAGTTGCTCAATAAACTCCTTGCCTGCCTCTTTGAAATCTAAATGGAGTTCACTTTTAGTCCCCTCCCCTTTTCCTTCCCAAATAGTTGCGCCATTCAGAGCGTTCACTATATTAAAATTTAGTTTTACACTCTTTTTTAAGTATATACCCGTCGTAATGTAGCTCGCTTCAACGACTGTCCCATATACAAGCCAGTCTGCACCAAGACTGTCGCCGAGCTCACATGGAGCAACTACACCTAATTGACCACCATCAGTAATGCCCAAATTTAGAAGTAATGTATCTACAACCGCTAATGGTGCCAAATTGAATCCTCTATCTGCTAACTTTTTAAAAAACACATCCCTCACAAGCCCGGCAATCTGGAGGTCATTTGATTGGTTATCCAACAAAAGGATGGCAACTAATTTAGGTGGTGCGAACTCTGGAGCAGTTTTTACTCTGGGATAACAGGCACCAATTATGGCTAATACCCAGAAGCTCAGTAGTATTGAGCTTATTATTCTCTTGCCCATTCTTATTCCAATCTCGCATAATCTCCTGATACTGGTGATTCGCCTGATACCACACGAGCAATTGCACCATCATCACCAAAGTAATTAGTGACCTCTATTTTACCAACAGTAGCCTCTACCCTGCCAATGACTATCCCTGTTTCAGGGCTTCTTATTTCCTTGCCCGGTCTCTTTACTACAAGCACAGTGCCTATATCTAATCTGCTTTCCCTGCCAGCATCAAGATACACCTTGTCAGCCTCAACCTCAGCTATTCTGCAATACCAAGTAATCTTCTTATCCACCTGATACATAAGATTACGCGTAAATTTAACTATCGCAGCCCGCAATGCTTCGTGCTCAATTGTTTCATCATACCCACCAGATGTCCCTATACCAAGAACTGTTATATACTTTACATCAGCTACACCGCTTCCGGTCTCTGTGTATATTATCTCACCAGTCCCAACATCTATAACCCGGACATCCACAGTCGCTTCAGCAGTCTGCTTCTTATGACCGTAAAGGATACAATTTGAGCCCTCAGTCCTTACACCAAAAGCAGACACACTGCCTGTAACTATTGCATTCACGCCAAGTAGCTTACCTGCATGGACTATCTGACTGGGGTCTACCTGACCAGATCGTTCAAATTCTTGTTCCTTAAGTATTTCGCTAATCTTTTCTCTTTCCACTAATATAAACCTACCTGCCTTACCAAGTTCTGTCAGAAGTATATCTGAAGTAGCAGAGCCAAGTCTTGCCCTACCATACTTGGTTTTATCAACAAAATCAACCACAGCAATCTTCTTCCTGGGCCCTAATAGCTCTGCCTCGTATTTCTCAGTTTCCTTCAGAGTTACCCCCCTCTCCTCACGAACTACTCTGGTTGCTGTACATCCAAGAATAGCCATTATGAAGAAAACGAGCAATGTATCCACAATGCTAATCTTTTTAAACATAAAGCCTCCTTTCAAAGCTATATTATCACGATATAGATAGATTGTCAAGATATAATTGCTTTGTTGAATAAATATTTTTGGCACCTTTGATTTTCAACCTCTGACTTGGTTTTAGACAATTTTGACCTTGTCATTCTGAACGAAGTGAAGAATCTCATAAATTGGTATCAATCAAGGTGTTGCAAGTTTTGTAAAGCGAATTATTCAACAAAGCAAGATATAATATAAAAAATGTTTGTAAAAAATGATGCCCTCCTTTCTGAAATGTGATATTATGCAAAGGGTCGGAACCCGACAAGAAACGAAAGGAGGACATCATGAGTGATTATATTATACACTAAGGGGATTTGCACAAGAAATTTTTTAACTTTTTCTGCCTGGACAACAGAACAGGGATAGAAACAGAAGAAAAAGTTTATAAAGTAAGGCAAGGTGGACTTCCCAAGGATGCACAGCTTGTATTGAAATAGACTTTTATTGAGATAGCGAACCAGGCTATGTTAAAGAAATGGATGAGTTTTGAAACTTTTCCATGTCCCCTCCTTTCTTGTCTGAAGGGGATTATACACCATACGGGACATTCTTGCTTGAAAATTAAAACCTTCATTTTAACCCTCTTAGTTTGTTTAATCTGCTGCAAATTCGCTTCACTATTTCTATTAGACAGATAGAGGACATTTTAGCTTAAAAATTAAAGAGGACATTTTTGCTGAAAAGTAACAAAAATTTATTTAAACTTGACAATATGTTTAATCAGGTGTATAAAATTACCTTGAATGATGTGTAAATCTATCATTTTAGGATTAGTATTTTCTATATACTATCCACTCTATGCTCACTGGAGTGTAATTGAGAATATACATCCAGGAAACATAGAGTACGGTAAGACAATGGTAGTAGACAAGTTTGGGCATAAACATGTAGTGTATAGAACCAAAATAACCACTCCTAAGGCAGATAGTGTTGTATGGATGTATCAGTTAAAAGATTCATCAATGACCTATAATCACTGGGAGACACCTGAAACATTATGGAGTTATAATAATCAACAGCGGGAAGCACGTGATTACACTCCTGCTATCGCCGTAGATAATGTTGGTAATATCTATACAGTGTGGTCATACACTGATGCTACAACAGGAAGGGGTGATGTTCTATTCAGGAGAAAAGTAGGTGGAGCATGGCAATCAATTAAGTCTATTAGCACAAACAAACTACAACCCGGTAAGGTCGCAATAGCAGTGAACTCCGATTTATCAGAATTATTTGTGGCATTCCTACATGGGAGTGTGGATTTTGCAACGCTTGAGTGCTACTACTCAAGTGACCAAGGCACAAGTTGGTCGAGTGCATTTTCCCCTATTACAAATGTGACAGGCTATCCCAGTGTTTGCTACGATGCTACCGGACTTAGATATATTATTTATGCATCAGGAGCCGACCTCCATTGCAGGATAGTAAATGCAGACTCAATTATTGGCGCAGTTTGGAGTTGGGCACAATGTAGTTCTGACCCCATAAATGGGAATGTTCATCTTGCATACATACAAAGTGGTGAAGCGCCGCGTAACTTAGTATACAAATTCCACCCAAATGGTAATACGGACCCTAAAATATGGGATAGTACAACTGTAGTATATAAAACAAATGAAGCACCTATCTCTATATCAGTATATAATAATGTAGTAGGTATTCTAAACAGAGGAAACTATTTTGAATACCGTAGTGCTTGGGATACAATTCCGCTACCTCAGCCTGTAATATATCCTGGATGGTGTGTTAGTTTGGATAAAAATGGGTGGTCACATATTGTTGGACACTGGGAACCAACAAGTGATAATATCTACTATTTTACAAACTACACTATATCAAAGATAAAGATTGCACCCGATAGCTCATTTGATATAACTTATCCGGGGATAGCAGTAAAGTATCCATTAACAATAGTAAATAAGGGAAACATAATAGATACAATAAAGCTGATAAGTGCTGGCACAAGACCGGGGTGGATAGCCGATTTCTCTAAAGATACTATATATTCCATAGCACCTGAAGCCACTGCATACGATACATTAATTATAACACCACCTGATACTGCTAAGCCTTGTTCAACGGATTCAACTAAGTTTATTGCATCAGGAGTTGACTGGGCTGTTACCACGACTAAAGATACTGGGTTCACTTTTACAAAGGTAAATATAGATGTTAAACTTGTTAAGAGTGTAATTCAACCACCCGAGAATAGCACTGTAGAGCCTGGAGATACAATAACGTATCAAATAATATGCGCTGATACATGGAATGTAAAGATAGATTCAGTGACTATTCTTGATATAAAAGATGATGAATTAGTAAGGTTTGACACTGTATGGTACAAAGCTCACAGTGATAGCCATAAAGTGAGTATCAGAGATACACTTATTTGGAAAATATGGGGACTTAATCCTAAGCGTGCTGATACCCTCTGTATATGGGGATTAGTAAAGACATTTGTATGTAATGATAAAGTAGATTCAATTGTAAATTTTGCATATAGCACAGAAACGGGCTGTATTTATGCCGATACCTCTAACCGTACTGTGCATAATATTATAGGTACAACAGCACTTGAGCTAACAAAACCTGCCCAAATGCCAAACGATACACTCATCCCTGGTGATACAATATCCTATGTGCTTAAGTGTGCTAATGTAGGAAAGATGCCAGCCTTAAATATAGTAATTATTGACTCGCTTGATACACTTGATATTGAAGGTGTCACAAGTATCTATCCGGCACCATCAGAGGTAACAACAGCTTTTATAAAATGGGATATACCGTGTATACTACCACAAGATACTTTGCTGTGCACATTTAGGGCAGTTGTGAACCGTGAATACAAATGTATCAGAATAGATACACTGTCTAACTATGCCGTAGCATTTGGTGATACTTCAATAATTCCACATACTGCATATTCAGAGACTACTTCAAACAATATTTTGAGAATAGTAAAACTAAATGTAGAGAAGAAGGCTAACCCTCCAAATGGGAGCTGGGTACAGGGCGGTGACTCAATAAATTACAATATATTAAGTTATAATGCCCCTATTGCAAATTGTATAGCAAGAAATATTGACCTTACAGATACACTTGATGCAATAATTGACACAGCAATTAATATCTCAGCTGGTGGAGTCATCTCTAATAAAGTGATAACATGGCATATTGACTCATTAGCTCCTAAGGATACCTTCTATGCATCCTATACTGGTGTTGTCTCCGATACTTTTGTTAAAGATTCTATACTTAACTGGTGCTGGTTATCTTACAGATGCGAAGACATTAGTTCGGACACCATTATTCACCATTACCTGCTATTAATCTCTGCTACTTTGGAAAAGGAAATGAAATATAGAGATATGATATGGCCTGATTTTTCTATAGTGTTACCAAATGATACAGTGGAGTATATTATCACCTGTAACAACACAGGAAAAGGGGTGCTGAGGAATGTTATAATTAAAGATACAGTTGATACAGGAGTTATAGTGAAGGTTATACCTGAATCAGAGGGTGAATATGATAGTATATCAGGTGTTATCACATGGGAAATCGGTAATATACTACCGGACTCGTCAAAAGCGGTAGCTTGGCTTGGAGTGATTAAGTCCTTTGGTAAACAGGAAAATATTTTGGATACACTCATGAACTCTGCTTTTATGTATAGTGATAACTTTACTGGGCCTGCTTTATCAAATACTACTATACACTTGGTAGCTGAACGAAGAATACAGATACTGGTGGAACCTGATACAAGCGGCATTACTACACCTAATAGTGATAAAGACTATACCATTAGAGTTATAAACCTTGGAAACGATTTTGATGTTGTAGATATACAGGTAAATAAAATAGAGGATGGCTGGAGCTATAATCTTACTTATACGGATGGTTCATCCCTTATAGATACAGATAATGATACTAAAATAGATGTGGGTCCAATACCACCAAATGATACCACAGAATTAAAACTTAAGGTAATGTCACCTACTGACTTCATGACTGGAATCAATAAATCTATCGATACACTCGTAATTTGGGGAATATCAAGCCTTGATACCATTGTTAGAGACAGTGCCTGCATTATTACCGAAGCTATACTGCCAGAAATTTCAGCTAAATCTATACATAATTATCCAAATCCATTTGAAAAGGATAAAGGAACTAAATTTGTATTAGCACTACCTACTGAGACTAATCCTACTCTTATTATATATAAACGGACAGGTGAAGTAATCAAAACTTTACTTGATGGTACCAAAACACTGACACGCGGACTGCATGAAGTTCAATGGGATGCTACAAATGATTCAGGAAAGAAGATATCTGCCGGTACATATATTTATATTTTAAAGGCAGATGGAAAAATGATAACAAAGAAGTTAGTTGTGTTACCACCGCGTCGTCATTAGATATGAGAAGAATAATGCAAATATTATTAGGAATTTCGTTCTTTACTCTTCCTATTTACGGGCAATTTGATAAAACAACTACAGGTGGAGCTACTTTTTCAATACTTGAAATTGACCTCGGTCCCAGGATGGCTGCTATGAGTGGAGCATTTTGTGCTATTTCAGACGATATAACTGCAATATGGTGTAACCCAGCAGGATTGGGCCAGCTATCATGGAATGAAGTAAATTTATGTCACCAGGAATGGGCATCAGGGTTTAGGGACGAATATGGAGGAATTGGAGTTAAAACTGCAGGTGGTATTGTTGCTACAAGCTTTCTATATTCAGGGGCTAGTGGAATAGAAGGATATACAGAGGTTAACCAGCCTCTAGAAGAGTTCAGAACCTACGAATCAATGCTAAATATTGCATATGGGATGAGAATTAAAGAGAAGTTGTATTTTGGGTTATCTATGAAAGGATTATACCAGAACTTGGACCCCGGAATTACAGGTCTTCATGGTGATAAAGGGGAAGCTATCGCTAGTGATATAGGTTTCTTATGGAGAGGCAATAAAGCCGGTTTTGGAATAAGCCTACAAAACATAGGAAGCGATGTAAACTATTCTTTTGGAGCAACAGAAAAATTGCCAATTAACATAAAAACAGGCTTCAGTCTAACTCTATTACATGCTCTAAACATTGCAATTGATGCAAATGTGCCACAATTTGGCAAGCCACATTACCATTTGGGTGGTGAACTATGGCTTGGTGATGTATTTGCAATTAGAGGTGGCTATAGATACAGGGACGAAACTCAATTATCTACTAATAATATAAGCGCAGGCTTCGGAATAAGGGCTAAAAATATAGGAATAGACTATGCCTATGCATCCTGTGGAGACTTAGGAATAACACATAGAATTGCGTTGAATTGGATATGGGGCTTTATGCCTAAACCATTTATTAAAACAGGAGATGTTGTTGTTAAAGTGTTTAATGCTGAGACACAGGAGCCACTTCAAGCAATAGTTATAATAAAAGGAGTAATGAGTGATACAGTATTAACTTCTAAAGATAACGGAGAGGTTAGGTTTAAAGACATACCTACAGGCAGACTTAAGGTTACTGCACAAAAAGACTTCTATACATTAAGCGAAGAAACACTCACAGTAGTGGCCGAAAAGACTAAAAGGATAGAGCTTGCTATTAATTATATAGGTCCAAAAGAAAAACTACCTCCAGGAATAACAGGGATATTTGGGAGAGTGACAGGGAGTGAAGCTAATGAGCCATTACTAGCTACTATCCACTATACAGGACAGGTAACTGCTACTACTACCACAGATGCTGATGGCTGGTATGCAGTCACTGATATACCACCAGGAACATATACTGTCTTTATAGAGGCGGATGTGCATAAATACTTTACGCAAACTATACCAGATGTTATTGTTGAGCAAGGTAAAGGGACTTTATTACATTGTATACTTAAAAATGTTAAAACCCTAAGGCTATACTTTGAGAGTGCAAAGTCGTATATTCACCCAGCCGCTTACGAGGAACTGGATACATTAGCCGCCTTTATAAAGCAATACACAGAAAACATATTTGAAATACATGGCCATACTGACTCAAGACCTATCTACACAAAAGAGTTTAAAAATAATTTAGAGCTCTCTTATGCACGTGCTAATGCAGTAAGAGATTACATTATGAGAAAACACGGTGTATCCGGGGATAGGCTCACCGTAAAGGGATTTGGGGCTACAAAACCAATTGCAAATAATAAGACACAACAGGGAATGGCACTCAACAGAAGAATAGAAATTATAATGAAATTGCCACAAGAATAAACCCGTTTAAATTCAAATTCAAACAATGCTTTGTTAAAATTTTGATGCTTTTACTTTCTTGTTCCTTATTTAGACTTATTTTAAGCATAGGACATCACGAAAATAAAAGAAGGACACGAAGTCTTTTAAAAATACCAATTTTTATGCTTAAATCCTTTTCGTGCTTTCATTCTTTCATGTTTTTGTGATAATTTTTAACAAAATACTTTCCAAAATCCAAATATAAAAATTGGCGGCGGAGGGACTCGAACCCACGACGCGAGGATTATGATTCCCCTGCTCTAACCAACTGAGCTACGCCGCCAGAAGGAATAACACAAAATGTTCGTTTTATATTCTACTATTATCTTTTATCTTTAACCCAAATAAAATTAAGTCCGTATAGGCTTAGCCAGGGCTCATATAGGACATTAAGTGGCTTGCTAAAAATATTACCTAATCCACCTGTGATTACAAACTTGAGGTTGCACCTCTTTTTGTTAAAATTTTTCTTAATTCCATTCAATAACCCATTAATTCTACTTATCTCACCCCAGTATGCACCTGCTTTAATACACTCTTTAGTAGACTTACAAAGGATAGCTGTCGCCACTTTTGGTACAGAAATAATAGGAAGTAGTGCTGTATGTTGATGCAATGATTGAAGCCCTAATTTAACACCGGGTAAGATAATCCCACCAACATATTCACCTTTTGCTGATAAAACATCAATAGTTGTTGCACTCCCAAAATCAACTACACAAATTGGTAATCCGAAAAGCTTGCTTCCGCCAATTAAGTTTGCTATCCTATCAGCACCCATCCCTGCATAGGCTCCATTAAGGTATTTAGCATTTATAAAGATTGGTGCTATTTTGTAAAATCCATAAATTACACGAGTAAAAACTTCGTCTTTTTCTGGGATAACGGATGAGATTATCACGGCTTCCAATTTTTTATTTGGCAACCATTCCTTTATCCCGGCCAGCTTATTATTTGCTATTCTTTGTGGATTTATGAGTTTTCTACCCTCAAATAACCCGATACAGGTTGTAGAGTTTCCTATACCTATAGCAAGAACCATTTTATACAGTAATCACAGCCTCTGTCTCACATACATTGCCCTTCTTGCATCCCTTTCACTGGGTTCCATAGGCTTTCCTGTAATTTTCTGTAAATGGGCTGGCTGAATAAATATCAACAGCTCATTTAAAGTCTGTAACCGTAATCCTTTTAAGATTCCAACTCCAATCCCAAATCTTACAGCAGATGATAGATTTATGAACTCTTCACTTGATATAAGTCTTGCATTTTTGAGTATTGAATATGCACGCCATATTTTATCCTCAATTTGGAGTCTTGCACTCTTAAGCAATAGTTCCCTTGCATTATTCTCGTATTCTACAATTTGTAGTACCGTTTTATGCAAGCCGTCAACAATTTCTTCCTCCTTCCTGCCTAGTGTTGTCTGGTTTGATATCTGGAAGAAATTTCCCTCTACTTTTGTCCCTTCACCATATAAGCCCCTTACTGATAAGCCAACTTGACCAAGTTTTTCAAGCACCTTTCTTATCTTACCTGAATGTATAAGACCTGGTAAATGAATAAGTACAGATACTCTCAATCCTGTTCCAGTATTTGTAGGACATGCTGTAAGGTAACCAAATTGGGATGAAAATGCGTATGGGAGTTTCCCGGATAGCTCATCATCAAGCTTATTTACAAGTTCATACGCTCTCTCCAAGTTTAACCCCGGAGTCAGTGCTTGCAGCCTCAAATGGTCCTCTTCATTTATGACAACAGCTAAACTCTCACCTTTCCATATCTCTACACCTTTCCCTTTACCATTTTTAAGAAACTCACGTGACACAAGATGGCGTTCGGCCAAGAATTCTCTCTCAGTAGGAGAGAGCTCAGCCAATGGAACTATAAGTTTATCGCCACGAACTGTTGCTACCCGCTCTTCTATGAAATTAAAGATTTCTTCAAGCTCATCCCTTTTTGCTCTTAACGGAAATTTAAATTGAGAAAGATTTCTTGCTATTCTTATCCTTGACGACAGTACAATCTCTGCAAACTCACCTTCAGCATTAGTCCAGGAGGGTGAGCTTGTAAGTAAGTCAGCAAATTTCATAATAAAAATCTACCATTTTGAGTTTTTAATCTTCCTTATTTCATCCCTTATACGGGCTGCTTCCTCGTACGACTCGTTCTCTACTGCTTTTTTAAGACGGCTCCTTAACTCGTGTATTCTATTATCTTTCTTATATTCATCAGGCTCAGCACCAATTGTCTTTCCAATGTGTTGTGTACTGCCATGGATTCGGCGGAGTAATGAAGATATCTTTTTTTCAAATGTCTTGTAACAATCTGCACAGCCAAATTTAGTAGTCTCTCTAAATTCTCTATATGATAAGCCACATCTTGGACATTTAAGTTCCTCAACTTCTGGCTCATGTGGTATTAATGGGATAAACTCCTTAAGGTCAAATAGGCTAGATGGCTTAATAAGACCCTTCTTTTGGGCACAGTCATCACATAAATGAAGCTCAGTCTTCTGATTATTCACAATTACAGTGTAAAATACAGTAGACTCCTTTTCATGGCATATATCACAAAGCATCATACCTCCTTTAACTTTCCAGCTTCCAATTTTAACACTCTACTCCCTATATTAGCAAGTGACTCTTTATGGGTAGCAATTAGAAATGTTACATTGTGTTCTTTATTAAGTTTCAAGAAAAGGTTATGTAACTCTCCACTTGTCTCTGGATCCAAGTTCCCTGAAGGCTCATCTGCAAGCACAATTCTCGGATTATTAACAAGCGCCCTCGCTACTCCCACTCTTTGACGCTCACCACCTGAGAGATGCGGTGGAATTTTATGCTCTTTACCTTTTAGCCCTACTGCATCAAGGAGTAGGGTACATCTTTCAGTAAGTTGATTTTCTCTACCAATTAGAGTGGGGAGCTTGACATTCTCAAGTGCAGTAAATTCAGGCATCAGCTGATGAAACTGAAATACAAACCCTATCTCTTTATTCCTTATTTTAGAGAGTTCTTTATCTGAGTGTGCAAAAATATCTACCCCACCAAGTAGTACCTTACCTTGCGTTGGCTTATCAAGCCCACCAAGTATATGAATCAAAGTAGTCTTACCACATCCAGAAGGACCAAAAATCACAACTATCTCACCCAGAGCGACCTGAAGATTCAAGTCTTTTAAGACTTCAACTTTCTTTGTATCTTCTTTATAAATCTTGTAAATATCTTGAGCCTCAAGTATAATATCCTTTGAGCAAACTTTACTCATATCTTATTGCTTCTGATGGTAATAATTTTGCTGCTTTTGAAGCCGGATAAATGCTTGCAATAAATGATATAAAGATAGCACCTATGCCAACAAGGATAAAATCAGTTAATCTCATACAAACAGGTAATGTCTCAATTCCATATACACCGGGCGGCAACGATATAAAATGATATTTACTAAGTATAAAAGATAGACCCAACCCAATTCCTGTCCCAACTATAGTCCCTACCAGCCCTATTAACAGCCCCTCTAACATAAAAATACGTCTTACCATATTTGAAGTCGCCCCTATAGCTCTCAATACCCCTATTTCTCTTGTCTTCTGTGTTACAAGCATAATAAGAGTAGCCGCTATCCCAAAACAGGCAACTACAATTATTAGTAATAGTAATGTAAACATTGTCACTTTCTCCAATCTTAACGCAGAGAATAAATTTGAATTTAACTCTATCCAGTGTGTAGCATAATATGGGTAACCAATCTCTTTATTTATAGCAACTGCAACCCCAGGTGCTTTGTAGATATCATCAAGCCGTAGTTCAAGTCCTGTCACTTTATCGCCAATGCCAAGAAAATCTTGAATAGAGCTAAGTGGTAAATAAGCGAGTGATGAATTATATTCATAAAGCCCAGCATTAAATATACCAGTAACTTCAAATTTTCCTGTCCTTATTCCAAATGGGCTTAACTCTTGTACTCCAAACAATATCAATGTATCGTGCAAGAATGCACCAAGCCCATCTGCAAGAGTTTTGCCAAGTACAAGCCCGGTAAGCTCACCATCTAAATTCTTAATCTTATCGTTTCCAATTACACCCCTCAATATAACTCCATCCTGTGTTGTCCTACTCTTTAGTATTCCCTTGGAATAAATAAATGGCTCAACACTTTTTACATGCTGAATCTTATAAATACGCTGTATCAATGATTTATAATCTGATATGGACTCATTGTGAAACTTAAGAACAATCACATCAGGGCTTGTAGCTAATATCTTATCACGTAACTCTTTATGGAATCCATTCATAACTGACATAACTACAAGTAAGCAGCCAACTCCAATTGTAACACCTCCAACTGAGATACCCGAAATTACTTTCCTGAATACACCACCCGACGCAGTGATATGCCTACGCGCTATAAAGAGTTCCAATCTCATGTCCGCAGTTGTGGGAATAATATCACATCCTTAATAGAATACGAATTTGTAAATAGCATCACTATCCTATCAATCCCAAGCCCCAGCCCCCCAGTAGGCGGCATACCAACGCCAAGTGCTTCAATGAAGTCTTCGTCCATAACCTGTGCCTCCATATCACCTTTACGCCTAAACTCTTGCTGCACTTTAAACCGCTCAATTTGCTCTAATGGGTCGTTGAGCTCCGAAAACGCATTCCCAAGCTCTATACCACACACAAATGGCTCAAAGCGCTCAACAAGAGTTGGGTCACCCCTCTTCTCTTTTGCAAGTGGTGATATATCTTTTGGATAATCAATTATAAAAACAGGCTCAATAAGATTTGGTTGAATGAGGGTATCAAAAATTGCATTTAGAATTTTACCACGATGATATCCTTTGTCCACAGTGATACCATTTTTTTCTGCAATCTTAACTAATTCTGATTCAGTAGAATTTTTTAAATCCATTCCTACATATTCCTTTAGTGCTTCAAAGAATGGCATCCTATTCCATTTTGGGCTAAATTTTATTTTTGTCCCCTGGTATTCAATTTCATTGCCCCCCTTCAACTTCACACACAATGTCTCAAACAACTCCTCTACAATTCTCATCATATCCTCATAGTCTGCATAAGCTTGATATAATTCAAGCTGTGTAAACTCTGGATTATGGACTCTGTCCATACCTTCATTTCTGAAATCTTTGCCAAACTCGTAAACCTTTGTAAACCCGCCAATAATGAGCCTCTTAAGGTAAAGCTCGTCCGAAATCCTTAAGTAAAAGTCGCGTTCCAAAGTCTTATAGTAGCTCTTAAATGGTTCAGCAAAGCCACCACCATAAATTGGCTGTAATATAGGGGTATCAACTTCAATAAAGCCATGGCTATCTAAAAAATTACGTATTTCCTGAATTATTTTAACCCTCGTAAGAAACACATGTTTAACTTCAGGGCTCATAATAAGGTCAAGATGCCTCTTACGATACCTTAACTCCTTATCCTGTAATCCATGCCACTTCTCAGGTAATGGATGAAGAGACTTGGAAAGTAAAACAAAATCGTTTGCTAATACAGTAAGCTCCTTAGTCCGAGTCTCAAATATTTTACCCTCAACTCCAATAAAATCGCCTATATCAATGAGGTCAAAATTTTTATACTTATCACCAAGTACATCAGATTTAAAATAGAGCTGAATTTTATCTTCCTCATCTTGTATATCTACAAAACTTGCCTTCCCATGTCCACGGATAGCTGTTATACGACCGGCAAGCTTAACTTGCGTTTTCTTCTCTATAAGTGAACCGCTATTACCACGAATAGACTGAATAGTATGGCTTATCTCAAACTTGTAAGGATAAGGATTTATACCACTCGCCTTAATTTTGTTCAGCTTATCAATCCTGATTTTTTCCTGCTCTTCATTAAACATATTCAAATTATATCCTACTCATTAGACCTGTCAAGATATATTTTTGTAACTACGATTTACACGGATTTAATTAGAAAACGAATTATATTAATGATGTAATCCTCTCTGTTAACTGATTTAGACATAATTGCTTAAAAATTTCTTGCTTATTAAACTATTGTGTGATAGATTATTTATAGAGGAATTGTTAATGGAAGACCACTTAATTGTAAAGACGAAGATTACACCACCTAAACTTGGCAAAAATATACTCAAACGACAAAGGCTGTTAAATTTACTTCGTGATAATCTTGATAAGAAACTTATTCTAATTTCAGCAGATGCTGGCTATGGGAAGACGACACTTATTTTAGATCTGGCCTCAGAGATTGAGCAACACAGAAGGGCTTGGCTTACTGTAGATAAAGGAGATACTGAGCTTATAGTTTTCATGACTTATCTTGTAGAAAGCATTATCCAAGCTTATCCAAATTTTGGTAATAAAACAAAGATTGTTATCAAAAATATTACATCCGCTAACATTGAAATGGTAATCGGCACATTTATTAATGAACTTATGGATACTTTAAAGGATGAGCTTTTTATATTCATAGATGACTATCATTTAGTAAGTGAATCGAAATCAATAAATGATGCATTAGACTATCTACTTGAGCATCAGCCCCCAAAATTACATCTGATTATCTCAACTCGCACTTTACCTACTGTCCAATTAACAAAGTTAAGTGCAAAACAGCAACTGTTCGCACTTAAAAAAGAAGACCTCCAGTTTACAGAGGAAGAAGTAAAAACCCTATTTAAAGATATTTATCATATAGATATTCCTGAGATAGAATTAACTAAGCTTGAAGAGTATACTAAAGGTTGGGTTACTGCACTTCAACTTATATCCCAGGAATTAAGCTATAAAAGACCGGATGAAGTAACAGATATTTATTCAAAAGCTGGTGAAAAAGTATTCGAATACTTTAGCAATGAGATAATGCAGAAACTACCGAAGTCTTTACAAGACTTTATGCTTAAATCGTCTATTTTAGAATCTATGGAGTCAGAACTCTTGAATAATTTGCTTGAAATAAGTAACTCTGCTGAGATGTTAGATTCATTAGTGAAACTTAATCTTTTTATTTCTACTATTCCGGGCAAGAAAAATGCCTTTAAGTATCATTCACTTTTTAGAGAATTTTTGATAAACCTGGTGAACAAAACTTTTGATAAAGAGTTAATTAAAGATTTATATAGGAAGGCTGCTACATATTTTACTCAAGTAAATGATATAGAGAGCGCAATTCTGCATTGGCTTGCATCGGCAGATTATGAGAAAGCGGCAGACCTTATAGAAAAGGGAGCAAAAGACATGATTGGTAAAGGGAGGTTGAATACGGTCAACAGCTGGATAAATAGTTTACCACTCGATTTGGTAGATAATCATCCTTGGCTTTTGACTTATAAAGGTGAGATATTCTATAGATGGGGAGAATGGGATGAGGCGTTACAACAGTTCGGGAAGGCAGAAAAAATCTTTAGTAAAAGAGGTAATAAACTCGGATTATGCCGCACACTTTATGGGATTGGAACAATAACTATTTTAAGAGGAGACGCTAATAAAGGATTAGAACTTTTAGGAAAGGCGCTCAAATTGGCACCCGAAAAGGAGTATTCTCTTAAGGCAAATATATTAAATGCAATAAGAAGTGCTTTCCAAAGACAAGGTGAATATAAAGAGGCAATTAAAAATTTAACTGAAGCGCTCTCTTTATGTAAAAAGATAGAAAATGTTCCTCTTCAAACTATGTTATTACATAACTTGGGAGCGATCCATCATCGTCAGGGCGATTTTACTCGTGCAGAACAGATTTATAAAGAGGTCATGGAAATATATAGTAAGATTCTACCACCCTGGGCAGGCGGTACCTATAATAATATGGCTGGGCTTTCATTGATGAAAGGAGATTATTCTCAAGGTAAAATGTGGTTAGAAAGAGGCATCCAAATTTGCAAAGATTTCAATGACAAAAGAGGATTAGCCAACGCTTACTTAACAATGGGGGAGGTGTTGAGTGAGACTCAAGAATATGAATCTGCTATGGAGAAGTATCAAGAAGTATTAACACTGAATTTGAAATTCAAAGATATGCAGCTACAAATTCTGTGTTTGGATGGCATCGCTAGACTGCACTTACTTCAAGCCGATTATTATCGTGCAGAACAATGTATCAATAAGGCATTAGAAGTCGCCAAGGAGGGGAGCAAAAATTTATGGCTTGCCCAAGTACTCTTGACCAAAGGTGAAATTGCCATAGCTATTGGAGCTTTAGATGAGGCTGAAAAAACTTTATTAGACTCACTTTCCATAATTGAAAATCTTGGAGTTAATTATGACCTAACGCAAGTTTACTTCTGGCTTACTCAACTTTATCTTAAAAAAGCTATACCTACTCAAAAGGAAAAATTAAAATATTATATAAAGGAAGCATTAAGGCTAGCAAGCAAATATGGGTATGACCACTTTTTGATTAAAAAGTGCAGAAATAATTTTTCTTTCCTTGATATTGCTGTAAGGAACAAAATTGAACCCCGATACGCCATCTTTATTTTATCACAAATAGGAACCTCAGCTTTTGGTACTCTAACTTCATTATTTGAAATAAAAGATGAGCATATCCAAAGATGGGTAATAGAAGGATTAGTAAATATCGGCGATGAGCATGTATTACATTGGCTAGAAAAGTTAAAGGAAGAAGAATATCCTTCACTTAAGGGAAATATCTCACAAGCAATTACCAGAGTTCAAAAGGTAATAAAAGAGATTCCAAAAGAAGTAGTTTATGAGGGTGAAAAAAAAGTAAAGCCCAGATTTAAAGATATAATAGGTAATCATCCAAAGATGCAAGAGCTATACAATCTTTTAGAAAAAGTAATTGATACAGACGCTACGGTTTTGATTACCGGAGAGACAGGTACAGGTAAGGAATTAGTTGCGAGGGCTATACATTACAATAGTAAGCGAAAGGATAATAAATTTATCGCTTTAGCTTGCGGAGCTATGCCCGAAACCCTGTTAGAGAGCGAGCTATTTGGCTATGTAAAAGGTGCATTTACAGGAGCGGTTAGTACAAAGAAGGGCTTATTTGAGGAAGCAGATGGTGGTACCTTATTCTTAGACGATGTCACAAACTTGACTCCCGGGATACAGGCAAAATTGTTAAGAGTGCTTGAAGACAAAGAGATAAGACCTGTAGGCGGACTATCCTCAAAAAAGGTAGATGTCCGTATTATTACCTCAACAAATAAAGATTTAGAGAAAGAAGTAAAAGAGGGCAAATTTCGTGATGACTTATATTATCGATTGACTGGGATTACAATAAAATTACCTCCACTCAGAGAACGAAAGAGTGACATACCACTACTTGCACAGCATTTTCTTAAGAAATACTCAATAAAAATGAATAAAAACATTAAAGGGTTTGAGAAAGAAGTTATGGATTTATTGCTTTATCATGACTGGCCCGGAAATGTGAGGGAACTGGAGCGTGAAATTGAAAGATTAGTTGTTTTATGTCATGATAATATAATAAGGGCTGCAAATTTAAGCATAGCTACTTCTATAGCTCCTTTCAGAGAGGAAACAATGAATGAAGAGCAACGAATGATTATAAATGCCATTACAAAAGCAAGTGGTAATAAAACTAAGGCAGCAAAGATAATTGGCTGGCCCAGACGGAAACTATACAGAAGAATGAAAGCTCTCAATATACCCTACTAAATCGAGTCATATCTGACACATCTCTGTCACACTGTGTCCATATGTCACATTTTCCCTATCTTTTCATAAGTTTTTTTCGGTCCCCTTTTTAAAATTTCTATAAGCTATCTTTTTATTTTTCAATAGGTTATAGTTCTTGAGAATTGAATTGTACATAATTTGACACGGAATTTGCTATACTATAAATAGCGACATGGAAAAAATTGATGAATTTCCTTATTGGATTAAAAATTATATTGTAGTAAAAGATTTGCTTTTTAAAGGATACAAGCCAAATGAAATTAGAGAGTTGACTGGTTTAAATGAAGAGAACATCAAAAAATACGAGTTTATCGTTAAATCCAATTATTTGATAGTTGATTTTGATAATAAAGAAGGTGTATGATGGATTTAGGTTTATAGGTATGGATGAAGTAATAAATAGAAGGAGAGAAGAGAAAGAGAGAATAAAGTTTCTTTTCCGCTCTTTCAAAGGGAGGTATGCAATGAGGAAATGTGCGAGTATAAAGGTTGGGATGATGGCTATGGCTCTTATTTTAGCCATCCCTGCGTTTGGAGGAGAAATTATTCAGGAGCTCAGATTTAGTCCAGCAGATTTGGAGTTTAGCAAACTAAAAGAATATGATGTAGTTAAACTTGGTCTAAATAGTGCTACATCCAGACTCGGAGAGCCTGCATTGCCACTGATAAATTTACATGTGCTTATTCCACCTGGTGCATCCGTTGAGAAAGTGGAGATAATTGATAAAGAGAAGGTATCTATTCCTGGAAATTATAATATCATACCTGCCCAACATCCTGTAAAGCTCTCTATAAATGATGAGCTCCCACCCTGGGTAGAGCCAGTTCCAGGAATATATAGTTCAATGCAGGAGTATCCAGGGGAAGTACTTCAGTATATCCATACTGGAACGATGAGCGGCTATAGGATTGCAGGAATGCTTGTCTATCCATTACAATACATTCCGCAACAAAAGAAATTATTTCTTTACACCAAGATTAAAGTGAGAGTTACCTATAAGGAAGGAGCATGCCCAGTGACTGCCAAGTCTGGACGTCAGAATAAAGTGTTTGGTGATATAGTAAAAGGATTAGTTGCAAATCCTACAGATATGGCAAGATTTATGCCACCAAGTAGTAAGGCTGTGACAGATACTCAGTATGTGATTATTACTGATACAATCAAGGTCGGCTCTTATTTTAAAACACTTGTGAATTGGAAGCGAGCGAGAGGAATATCTGCAACTCTTGTAAATGTTGACCGGATTTACGCACAGTTTCCAGGGGGCTCTTATAAAGAGAGGATTCGCAATTTTATTAAGTATGCAAATTCTGAATGGGGTACAAGCTGGGTTCTGTTAGGTGGTGGCGAAAATGTCCTGCCAAGGGTATATGGATGGTTCCCAGATACCTATCCCGATGGCACGCCAGTCTTTCAAGATTGGGAGATGCCACCTACAGATCTATACTTTGCAGACCTTGATGGTAATTGGGATGCAAATGGAAACGGTCAGTATGGAGAGATGTACTATGATGATGCTCATAATTTCCAAAACATAGATAGTCTTGATTTATATCCTGATATTTTTCTGGGTAGGGCATCTGTCAATAATGCAAAAGATTGTACTACATTTGTGAACAAAGTATTAACTTACGAAGACCCAACCAAGCGACCCACAGATTATCAAAAGAAGATGCTTTTAATTGGCGAATACTTATTTGGAATCAAATGGGGTGGTATGATAGGCGACTCAATAGCATCAGTTACTCCATTAGATTATACAATAACTAAATTGTACGAAGAGATGGGGACTTTGAATAGGCAGACAGTTTTTAATTCACTCAATTCTGGATATCATCTCCTGTTTTGGGCTGCTCATGGTAATAATGATGTAATTGGGGCGGGACAGCACCCAAACAGAGAACTCTTTTACTCTGAGGATGCTGATGCCTTAACAAATGGGGATAGATACCCTGTTTGTGTTGCAATTTCGTGCTTTATTGGGTCGTATGATTGGGGAGAGTGCATAGTGGAACATTTTATGAATAATAGAAATGGAGGGAGTGTAGCCTGGGTAGCAAATACGAGGTACGGCTATGGCAACATAACCAAAAAAATTGGTTATTCTGGTTTATTATGTATAAACTTTTTTGACGCCTTGTTTAATCACAACGGGTATTCAACTGGCATAGCCCTTAATAGAGCAAGGCCTCTCTCAGTACCAATGGCATTTGTAAATCCGATTTCTCGATATTCCCTGTACAGCCTTAATATCTTTGGTGACCCGGAATCACCTATATTTTTTGATGCCACTCCGCCGCCACAGGATGATACTCCTCCTATAATATCTAATCTACAAGTAATTCCTGAAGACCACCAAGCCACTATTACTTGGACTACGGATGAATTAGCCAGTTCATGGGTAGAATATGGACTTACTCCAAATTATGGGGATAACTATATACAGTGGGAATATGTAACAGAGCACCAAATAATACTCTCTGATTTGGGAGCCGCAACAACTTACTATTATCGGATAAAGTCTGCCGATTTAAATGGTAATTATAATGTGTTAGAAGGCTCCTTTGTTACATTGGAAGATATCACTCCACCTACGTTCTCTTCAGTTTTTGCATTTGATGTCATATCTCCTTTAGCATCAATTTATTGGGAGACAAATGAGCCGAGTAATTCACAAGTGATATATGGCACCACTCCTACTTGTGAAAATAATACACCAGTCGATGAAGAGCTCGTTAAAAGACATTTTATTACCATTGAGGGATTAGTCCCCTTTCAACTCTATTATTACTGTGTAATCTCAACTGATGAATATGGCAACTGTGATACATCAAACACTTATACTTTCACCACCTACTCTCAGGCGCACGCACTTAACACGCTCTGGACTGAGGAGATGATTCTTAATTACCTGGGTTCGGCAGTGAGGGGCGCTTGTTTAGCTAATACATATGGTGATGAAAAAATGGAAATAATTGTAGCTCATTGGTATACAACTTCATCGTGTGGTGGCCCAGGGGTATATAGCTGTGATGGGGATTTGCTCTCAGGTTTTCATTCCTATTCAGGATATGCGTTTCCTATTGTTGCAGATATTGATAATGATGACTTGTTTGAGATTATTCATGTAATACGTCAATTTGGGGTAACATCCAAATTTGTTGTAGAGGTATTAAATATGGATGGTATCAAAGTATGGGCTACTTCTCTTCCATGCATCCCGAATTCTCCCTATAGAGTTGTCTCATCGCCTGCCTTGGTTGATGTAAATGATGATGGAAACTTGGATGTTTTGATAGGAGGGTCAGATGGGCAACTATGGGCGTTAAATTCAATTAATGGAAACACAATATGGACATTTGAGATGGGGGGCGAGATAGTTGTTTCTCCAGTTGTCTCAGATATTGATAGAGATGGAGAGTTGGATATCATCGTAGGTAACGGAACCAGCTGGGGTGGTTTGACGACACTGTGTGTTTTAAATAAGAATGGAGCTAAGAAATGGGAATATAGTTTTCAGGGTATTCCTTATAGCAATGGTATAGTTGCAACTCCAGGGGTTGCAGATATAACTGGTGACCAGCGGTTAGAGATAATACAACCTATTGATGGGTGGGGTATTGTTGTCTTCGATTGTGAAGGAAACATAATCAGGCAGAACCTATTTACAAGTTTGGCTTATTCTTCACCTGCAATAGGTGATATTGACCGTGATGGCTCATTGGACATAATAGTTGGACTTGGCTCAATGCTCTATGCCTTTACAGATAATGGAGAAACAGAGCTTACAGAAAAATGGGCTATAGGGACACATCCTGACTGGGACGTAACTTCCTCCCCTGCATTGGCGGATTTTAATAATGATGGATATTTAGAGATAGTGTTTGGAGCAAGCACGTCATCACGGTTTTGGGAAAGCTCACTTTCTCCGGAGGGGAAGATTTATATACTCGACCATAATGGAACGATATTGGCCTGTAAGGAGACTATAGGTGGAATGGTTGAAGGTTCAAACCCAACAATTGCAGACATAAATAGAGATGGCAAACTTGAGATAGTAGTGGGAACAGTGATTTCCAGAGCCTTTACTGATGCACTGGAGGTCTTCCAAATACCAGATTTTAACTGTGCTACTATTAGTCAAGTTGAGTGGCCTATGTTCCATCACGATATATGGCATACAGGACGATATGGGTTTAACCCATATAATCGGCCACCAAATGAGCCAGTTTGTGTATATCCACGAGATAAGAGTAGTCGTGTTTGGCTCATCCCAATAATTAAATGGAGCTGTGAAGATCCGGATGGTGACTTACTCACCTATAAGCTTTATTTAGATACATTCAACCCACCTACTACTTTAAAATACACTGGCTCTGATACATTCTATACTCCTGAGACCCCTCTGAATTATAGCACCACCTATTACTGGCAGGTAATTGCTACAGACAGGAGTGGTGCATCTACTGAAAGTCCTGTTTGGTCATTTACTACATGGACAGGTAAGGAAGAATGCCATGAGTTTTATACAACAGTATGCGACTCTTATGATGTAACTATATGCTCTAACTCCTATATAGAGGCTAAAACTCAGGATACACTTGATTTCGATCGTCGAAGTAGGAAACTAAGTTTTAAGGTTATTGGGCTTGAACAATCTGGTTACTGTGCAGTTACTATTCCATGGGGTCTGCTACACGATACTCTAAAAATAAGTGGTAAGCATACATTTATGGTTACAGTTGATGGAGTTCCTATAGCAGAAGATGCTCTGGAAATAGAACAAAAAGCAGACACCTTTATAAACCAACAGGGAGATACCTTTACTTGTGGTGGGTTCTCACAGTTATCTTTCAGGTACGACCACTCTGGGTGGCGTACAATTGAGATTTTAGCTCCAATCCAAATATGTGATATTGGGGGTGGAGGGGGTCAATACGAGGGCGAAGACGGAAAGATTAATATACTTGACCTAGTCAAGGTAACTAGTGTATATGCACTTACACCTGATGCTCCAAATTGGAATCCAAAAACTGATTTTAACAAGAATAAAAAAATAGATATATTGGATGTGGTTCTACTCTGCACAGGGTATGGTATGGGGGGTAAGAAAGCTAACTTATTGTCTATTTTAAAGAAGACACTTCAAAGAAACGAGGTTGTGACAGTTAGTGTAGTTCCTACAATGTCTGCTATATTACCTGGTGATACATTTAATATAGATATAGACATCTCCAATGTTAATAGGCTCAAAGGGTACGATTTCAAGTTAAAGTATAATCCGAATGTCTTAAAGGCGATTAAGATTATTCCTGGGTTGTTCCTTGGTGATGATACTTATACTATTAAGAATGAACTCTATGATGAGGGTTGGGTATGGTTTGCTATAGCATCTTTAGGACAGAATCCTGGTGCAAGTGGTGATGGGACACTGGCAACAATTACATTTGTAGTCAAGGGAACTGGTGAGTCTATCTTAGACCTATATGAGGTTGAACTTGCAGACTACAATGCTAATCTAATTCCACACGAGACAATTGATGGTGAGTTTAATAATTCACCAATAGCAATTGAAGACGCTGCTTCAATAAACAGTGTTCCTCAGATGTTAGCTCTTAAGGAGCCGTATCCAAATCCATTCTCTTCTAATACTGTGATAAGGTATGGAATCCCGAAAACTGGGATGGTATCACTTAAGGTTTACAATATAGCTGGTGAGATAGTTGCAACACTTGTCAACGAGGAGAAGTTGCCCGGCTATTACTCTGTCAACTTGAGTAGTAAAGAATTAGCAGATGGCATTTATTTCTTAAAGCTTAGGACTCAGGAAAAAGTTATTACCAAAAAAACGATAGTGCTACAATAGTTAAGTTGTAATTCCTATATGTGTAATGGAGTTTAGCATATTCTTGGGAGTAATTCACCACGCGGGAGCTCTATAAGCCTTTTGCCACCTATTTTTGTGTGTAAAATTACATCACCAGGATAGTCTCTTACCACCTTTCCAATAACTGCTGCATCCTTTGCTTTTGAGTCTTTTTTAACTTTATCTAAGACTTTGTCACTTTCATCAAATATTACAAACTTACCCTCATTTGCAATATATAGAGGGTCTAATCCAAGTAACTCACACGTAGCCCTCACCTCTGATCTTATAGGGATGCTTTCTTCATCAATCTCTATCCCCAAATTGGCTGCTATTGCTACCTCTTTCAATATCCCACCTAAACCGCCACGCGTCGGGTCCCTAATGCAATGGATGCCAGGACTCTTAAATAGGATATTAGCAACTGATAATAGGTTAGATGCATCACTTAAAATTGGAACATCCAACTCCATCCCTTCTCGCTCAGATAATAGTGCTATACCATGGTCTCCAATAGTTCCAGTTATCATCACAATGTCTCCTACACATATATTCTTAGGTGAGAGTGGATGCTCAATTTTACCAATTCCAGAAGTATTTATATAAATTCCATCCCCTTTACCATGTTCTACAACTTTAATATCACCGCATACTATTTCTACATGAGACTGGCTTGCCTCTTTTGCTGAGGAGTCAATTATTCTTTCAAGGTCAGCTAATTTAAATCCTTCCTCAATGATAAGTGCAATGCTGATATATAAAGGGATAGCACCTACACATAATAGGTCATTTACAGTGCCTGCTACTGCTAACTTACCAATATTTCCACCTTTAAAGAATATTGGCTTTACCACATAAGAGTCAGTAGTGAATGCAATTTTCCCAGTTAACCTTGCACTGTCCTCAAGTAGCTTCAGGGTGGAATTTTTGAAGTATTTAAGAATTAAATCGTTAAGTAACTCTGATTGCAACTTACCACCACTCCCATGAGCTAATAAAACAGAATCCATAAGCTATTTGATTTTTGAATTTCCTTTTTTACCGTATTTATAGTATGCAGCACAGGTGCCCTCAGATGATACCATACACGGACCAAGTGGTTCCTCTGGAGTACATAAGGTGCCAAAATTTGTGCACTCGGGTGGAGTGATGACACCACGAAGTATGTCACCACATAGACAGCCGGGCTGCGGTTTTACAGGCTCAATCTGCCTCAGGTGGATGTTAAACTTTTGCTCGGCATCAAACTCAATAAACTCATCCCTAACGGCTAATCCGCTCCCTGGTATGACTCCAAGACCACGCCAGTTTGAATCCACAACCTTAAATACATTATCAATAACCTCTTTTGCTAGAGTGTTACCATAGAACCTCACTGCGCGTTTATATGCATTTTCAACATCAGCTCTATCAGTATTTATCTGTCTGATAAGCGCATAAATTCCCTCCAAGATATCAAGTGGCTCAAATCCTGTTATTACACATGGAACCTTATATCTGTTGGCAATCTCTTGATAAGGAGCAGAGCCTATAATAGTTGATACATGTCCTGGGCATATAAAACCGTGAATATTTAGGTTACCTTGACATAAAGTCTCCATTGCAGGTGGTATAAGTTTATGGCCACACAGGATAAAGAAATTATCAATTTGCTTCTCCTTTGCCTGGATCAGTGTATAAGCAGTAGCTGGCGTAGTAGTCTCAAATCCAATTGCAAAAAATACAACCTCTTTATCCGGATTCTGCATAGCAATCTGTAATGCATCCTGTGCAGAATAAATAATTCTTACATCGCTACCTTTTGCTCTTTCTTTTTCTAAAGAAGAACGAGAACCCGGTACCCTAAACATATCGCCATAAGTAGCAATGACTGCACTTGAAGCGAGTTCAATAACTTTATCAATCATTTCTTGTGGTATAACACACACAGGACAACCGGGGCCAGCGACTACATTGATGTTATTTGATAATATATCTCTAATCCCAAATCTAAACAATGCCATAGTATGAGTCCCACATACCTCCATTAAAGTACATTTCTTGGTTGCAATTTTATTTATTTGATTAATTATACCAGTTGCTACTTCCTTATTTGCAAATTCGTCTATAAATTTCATAGGATAAATTTGTAAACCTAAAGTCCACGCTACACTATGCTTTATATTATTTTAGTAATATCATCTTTTTTACTAATTTCAAGTCTGATGAAGTTAGTTCGCAAAAGTAAACCCCTTTTGAGCAATTTTTAGGATTCCACACTATAGTTTTTATCTCTTCGTCCATTATTTTCTAAATCGGATGAATCTTAGTTTACTAACTGTAATAATAAAATAGCAAAAAGTCAATCAAAAATTGGTGTTTGTATCTTTTTACAGAAAATTTTTTGTGCAAAAATGTCATTGCGAGCGTGAGCAAAGCAATCTCATAACAAAAAAATTGATTTTTAAGTAATTTTAATGTAAATTTATTAAATATGAAGACTTTTGAAATTGTGCATGAAGCCAGTAACTCAAATGGCAGGCTAGGTAAATTATACACCCAACACGGAATAGTAGAAACACCAGTGTTTATGCCAGTCGGTACTCAAGGCACTGTTAAGACACAGATGTTTCGTGATATACTTGATAATGGAGTTCAAATGATATGTATGAATGCATACCATCTCTACTTACGCCCTGGAATTGAGACTATTAAAAAGGCAGGTGGAATTCATAAGTTTACTGGATTTACTCATCCTATACTTATAGATTCTGGTGGCTTCCAAGTGTTCTCTTTAGCTGACTTAAAAGAAGTAGATAATAACGGTGTAACTTTTATGTCACACCTTGATGGCTCACATCATAAATTTACACCTGAACTTGTAGCTGAAATCCAGAACTCATTGGCACCTGATATCAAGATGACATTTGATGAATGTTTACCATGGCCAGCTACACAAGACCAAGCAGAGCGTGCAGTTAAGCATACAATTGAATGGGCAAAACGATGCAAGGCTGCAAATAATGGTGGAATTTTATTTGGAATAATCCAGGGTAGCACTTATCCTGATTTAAGAAAAAAGTCATGTAAAGAGGTATTAGAACTTGATTTTCCTGGTATTGCAATAGGTGGAGTCTCATGTGGTGAACCAGTCGCTATCTCTCACGAAGTGGTAAAAACTGTAATAGATGAGTTACCAAAGGATAAGCCACGCTACCTTATGGGGGTGGGAACACCTGAAGATATAGTTGAGTATGTAAAACTTGGAATTGATATGTTTGACTGTGTCCTGCCAACAAGGGATGGTAGGACTGGTACTGCGTTTACAGCACAAGGTAAAATTGTGATTAAAAATGCAGCCTATAAAGAAGATTTTACTCCATTAGATCCAGATTGTGACTGTCACACTTGTACTCATTACACACGTGCTTATATAAGGCACTTGTTTCAGGCAGGTGAAATACTTGGGCCGGTCCTCGTTACTCTTCACAACATCCATTTTTATATAGAATTAATGCGTAAGATAAGAGAAGCTATTAAAAATAATCAAAGCCTTGACAACTTTAGTATTAAGTAATATAATGAGACCTATGGAATATGCAGTAATTACAGATGATATTGTTAGGTCAAGTAAGCTATCTAATAGAGCAGCTGTGCAGAGTGAGATAAAAAGTATCTTGCACAAAATAAATAAAAGGTTTGCTAATGATATAATAGTTGAATTCTCATTTTCTGGCGGCGATGAGTTTCAAGGGCTTGTTAAATTAGATAGTAAAGTATTTACTATTATAAAAGAATTTCAAAAACAGCTTTATCCAGTTAAAACCTATTTTGGCGTAGGTTTTGGTAAAGTAACTACTGATATAGCCAAGACTACGGTGGAGATGGATGGCAACTGTTTTCATCTTTCTCGCGATGCACTTGAGCAAGCAAAGAAGAGTTCGCAGGAAATAGTGTTCTTTACAGGTAATAAAGAAAGTGATGTAGTGCTCAACACTGTATTTTTGCTTATTAGTGCAATTAAATCATCTTGGAAAGATATCCATTATCGCAGAATTTGGGAGTATGAAGAATTAGGGACATTAGAAAGAGTAGCTAAAAAAGAGGAACGAAGTGCACGGGAAATCTCCAAAACCTTACAAGATGCAAAGTATAACGCTATAAAAAGGGCAGAAGAATTTGTCCATAATTATCTTTCAAATTCAACCCTATTGGGTTGAAAAAAAGAAAATCAACCTTGTTAGGTTGAAAAATGAACTCTGTTAGGTTCAAAAATAAATTTAAACCCTATGTGGTTCAAGGGCAATTATGGAAAGTAATAGTGTATTGAGGATAACTTACTTAATAATTGGTTATATTTTTGTTATATTTACGGGTAGTCCAATTGTTTCAGTAGTTTGTAGGAAGTTTAGACCCAATGATATGGACCAAATAGGAAAAGGGGCTGGCAGGTATATTGGATATTTTTAGCGGTTTCTTATTTTGAGTTTTGTGCTCCTGAACCAGTACGCTGCAATAGGTTTGGTATTGACTGCTAAATCAATAGCAAGGTTTGATGCTTTAAAAGATAGGAATGTTGCCGAATATTACCTTATAGGAACTTTATGTAGCATCTCTATTACTGTTTTCGTTGGTATGATATTAAAATTTGTGCTACAGCTTACATTACAGATTTAAAATGGAGTTTAATCTTGTATCTAATTATAAACCAAAAGGTGACCAGCCTAAAGCTATTAAACAGCTTGTTGATGGTATAAAGCGAGGTGATAAGTTTCAGACTCTACTTGGAGTTACCGGGTCTGGCAAAACCTTCACAATTGCTAATGTTATTCAAGCAGTGCAGAAGCCTACACTTGTTATATCACATAACAAGACACTCGCTGCTCAACTTTATGGTGAATTTAAGGGCTTCTTTCCAGAAAATGCAGTAGAGTATTTTATATCTTATTACGATTATTATCAACCAGAAGCATATCTACCACCAACTGACACATATATTGAAAAGGATGCCTCTATTAATGATGAAATAGACAGGCTACGGCTTAAGGCAACTTCGTCAATTTTGGAGCGTCGCGATGTCGTTATAGTTTCATCAGTCTCCTGTATTTACGGGATTGGGACACCTGAGTCATACAAGGAATTTGTTGCCAGCATAAGAGTAGGTGAATCTATAGCGAGGGATGAGTTCATTCAAAGATTAGTTGACATTCATTATACTCGGAATGATGTAGAGTTTGCACGTGGCACATTTAGGGTTAGGGGTGATGTAGTTGAAGTGCATCCAGCTTATGAGGAGTATGGAGTAAGGGTAGAATTTGATGGTGATGATGTAGCAAAGATTTCTGAAATTAATCCATTGACTCAAGAAGTAAATAGGAAGTGCGACTGGATTCATATTTATCCTGCAAAGCATTTTGTAGTCACAGCGCCAACTATTGAGCAGGCAATCTTGGGTATAGAAGATGAGCTCGCTGAGCGGGTTAAATATTTTAAATCAGTCGGCAAATTACTTGAAGCACAGCGGATTGAGACCCGTACAAGGTATGATATAGAGTTAATGCGTGAAGTTGGCTATTGTCCGGGGATTGAAAACTACTCAAGGTGGCTATCCGGGCGTAAGCCGGGTGAACGGCCAGCTTGTCTGATTGATTATTTTCCAAAAGATTATTTACTTATAATAGATGAATCACATGTCACTATTCCACAGTTAAATGGAATGTATAACGGAGACAGGTCAAGGAAGGAAGTCCTTGTAGAATATGGGTTTAGGCTACCATCAGCATTAGATAATCGGCCACTTAAATTTGACGAGTTCTTATCACTTACAAATCAGGTAATATTTACATCTGCAACCCCTGCAGAGTTTGAGCGTCGTAATTCAGCACAGGTAGTTGAACAAATAATAAGACCTACTGGACTTGTAGACCCTAAGATAACTGTTAAGCCGACCAGAGGTCAAATTGACGACCTTATAGATGAGGTTAAGAAGCGAGCAGAAAGACATGAGCGAGTCCTTGTCACCACTCTAACAAAGCGTATGGCAGAAGACCTTGCTGATTATCTTGCAAGGGCTGATATAAGAGTTAGATGGCTACACTCAGAGATTGATGCAATTGAAAGGGTAAACATATTGCGTGGTCTTAGACTTGAGGACTTTGATTGTCTTGTAGGTATTAATTTGTTACGAGAGGGGCTTGATTTACCTGAGGTCTCACTTGTAGCTATACTTGATGCGGACAGGGAAGGCTTTTTACGGTCTTTTACATCACTTATACAGGTTGCGGGCAGGACTGCAAGGAATGTCAACGGCGAAGTTATAATGTATGCTGATAATGTCACACTTTCAATGCAAGAAGCTATAAAAGAAACTGAACGTAGAAGGAATTTACAAATTGAGTATAATAAAGAACATGGAATAACACCTGCCACTATTTATAAGACACGAGAAGAGATTTTAAGCACAACAGCTGTCGCTGATGCAAGAGGAGAAATTAAAGAGATAAAAGAAGAGGAGGAAGAGTATCTGTCAGGAATTGAGCGGCTTGAGCAGATAAAAGAACTTGAACGCCAAATGAAGAAGTTAGCTACTGACTTAAGATTTGAGGAAGCCGCTAAAGTGAGGGATAAACTTAGGAGGCTTAAGGAGGTGAGACCTCCAGATGAAGTTAAAGAGATACCATCTCGAGCAAATAGTGAGATTAGCACTCAAAGAAGACATCGGAAAAGGAGACATCACTACAGAACTCGTTATACCTGAAGCAGCCACTGGTAATGCACTTATAATATCAAAAGAACCTGGAGTGCTTGCTGGAGGTAGTGTTGCTAATGCAGTCTTTAAAACCATAAGCCCTGAATCTAAATTTGTTCAAAGAGTAAAAGATGGTGAGACTTTTAAGAAAGGGGCTACACTTTTTGAGATTCATGGTCCAATACACGCAATTCTAAAATGTGAACGCACTGCATTAAACTTTTTGCAAAGACTGTCAGGTATAGCTACTTTAACTTATAAATTTGTTAATAAAGTCAAGGGGACGAAAGTAAAAATACTTGATACAAGAAAGACAACTCCGGGATTAAGGGAACTTGAGAAGTACGCTGTGAGATGTGGTGGTGGCTATAACCACAGGTTTGGGTTATGGGATATGATTTTAATCAAGGATAACCACATACGGGCAGCGGGCGGGATAAAAGAAGCAATATCAAAAATCAAAAATCAAATATCAAAAATCAAAGTTGAAATTGAAGTGAAAAATTTATCTGAGTTTAAAGAAGCTATTACTTATCCAGTAGATATGATAATGCTTGATAATATGCCAATAAAGGAAATGAGGGAAGCAGTAAAATTAGCTAAAAAGAGAAAGTCGAAAATAGAACTGGAGGCATCGGGTGGGATTAACTTAAATAATGTAAGAGAGATTGCCAAAACTGGTGTAGATTATATTTCAGTAGGTAAAATAACTCGTTCAGCACCATCTATTGATATGAGCTTAGAAATTGTTAAGTGAAATGAAAGTGGGGGTGATAAGTGATTCACATGGTAATGTAGAAAATGTAGAGAATGCTATTGACTGGCTTAAGAAAAATAAGATAGAAAAAATAATTCACCTTGGTGATGACTACGAGGATGTAGATGTAGTTGCCCATCTCCACGGGACTCCGAGAGTTGAAATAATAAGGATACCAGGTGTATTCAGTGACCATTACAAGAATCCGGATATACCGAATAGGTTAATATTTGAATTTGATGGCTGGAGCACTCTTATAACCCATACACGTGAATCACATAAGAATGACTTGCCAACTGACTTAAAGCCAGAAGAGGTGATAAAAACAGGCGAGGCAAAAGTGGTGCTATACGGGCATACTCATATTCCAAAAATTGATAAAGAGAGTGGTATAATTTACATAAATCCTGGTCACCTGCAGAAAGAAGATAAAAAGGGGTATGCACCAAGCTTTGGCTTACTTGAGTTTAAGAAGGACCTGTTAACTGTAAAAATTATTGACCTTGAAACAAAGCTACCTGTTTTTTCAAAAGTCTTCTTGTAATCTACATTTTACTGTTACTGTTAAGGCAGAATGTCCTCATATTCTATATTATACTCTATATCTCTTGCCTTTGCAAGTTTTTTCTCCCCATTTACTGAAAACTCCTGAATAAAACTATCCT
>JASEGA010000012.1 GCA_030018315.1 bacterium
TTCTTGGCTTTATTACCCCATTTATTCCTTTATTTGCTAATATTAAGTGATTAGTCTTACTATCGTATCCTGCATCAAGCAATGCACGTTTTATCTTGCCGTAATTTTCTCCATCCTCGATTATCTTGGGTAGTTCCTTGCCATCACTTATTTCTTCAGGTGTAACAGAACATGCCACTATTTGATGGGTCATAATATTCACCCCTATATGTAGCTTTACAAATTTTCTCCTCTTACCTTTGTATTTGCTTATTCTATATTCTCCCCTATTACTTGTTTTTAGCCCAGATGCATCCAGAGCAATACTCTGCTCTTCTTCCCATCCTTGATAGACATCAAATCTATATTCTGATTGTTTAAAACGTACTTCTGAAGTCGTGTAATCAGGTGCTTGGGTAGCTTGAGGAATAAATACTATTAGTTTTCGCGCTATTCCTTCAAGTGTTCTGTAATCGGTTTTAAAAGCAGTTAAGTTTGCCATTTATTATTCCCTCCTCCTATAAAAGCATAATGCAAATAGGAGAGGTTTTCAATATTTTTGGACTGATAATTTGTGGATATAAAAATATTTATTCAACAAAGCAAAAAAACTTGACAAAGTTTTAACAAAGTAATATCATGTTAGCCTCTTTTTGTAACAAATTATATTATACAATAGAGAGGAGATCAAATGAAAACAGGAGGTGATAGCATTTTTATTGGTGCTTATAGATTCTTGGTAGGTAAGTATCTATAGAATGCTAAACAGCCTCGAACAGGTGAGGAGGTGCAAAATTATAATATAAGAGATTAGCCACAGGCTGTAGCAGAAAGGAGGTGAGAAAGATAAAAGGGCTTATTGGGTGTGTAGCGATTGGGTTGATGATGGTATGGATTGTTGATAGTGAAGGAGCAAGACCTTTTGCGACAGATGATGCCGGAACTGTTGAAAATACTGGTTATGAATTAGAGTTTGGGTGTAACTTTTGGAAAAAAGTTGATGTAGTTGATATTAGTTTTAAACATGGGGCTACAGAAAAGATGGATATTGGGGTAGGATTTGGATATACTTTTGAGTCTAAAGATTTCACAGGAGCAAAGCTTTGCTTAAAATATGCGATTATACCTGATTTATTTTCAGTCTCTATCAATAATGAATTTGGTAATCCAGATTATTCTCTTAATGGTATTTTTGCTCGTTCTTTGGGACCTATTGAGGTAGATGCCAATTTTGGTTATTCCACTGAAGAGGCTTCGGTCACTTATGGTGTAGCATTGATATCTTGTAAGGAAAAGTTTGATTTAGGAAGTGAGATACTGAGCGACAAAAAATGGCTTATTGGGATAAGATGTAGATTGCTTGAAAAAGTTGCCATTGATTTAGGGCTTTCAGGTAATTTTGAGATGAAAGAAAATATTAGCACAGTCGGTTTACATTATGAATTTTAAATGAAAATCAAGACGGTGTTGGCATTGGGGAAGAAGGGGGTAAACTATGTATCATTCTATAATCCTATTGCCTAAAGGAGCAGCATTATTTTTATTTTATGGCGTTGGTTTAATAGGGATATGCTATACTATACCACTTTTTACATCTATAGTTAGCTCTTTAATTTGGCGTAAAAAGAAAACTGTTAAAACTTGGCGACTTAATCTACTACTTTATGGAGGAGCCACATTTGGAGTAATAGACCACCTTTGGAACAGAGAACTATTTCTCATGTCTGAAAACCCATGGAAGGACTTAGCATTAGGAGTTGTAATCACTGTTGCTGTATTTATTCTTTGGGGAATAATTTCTGCTATCAGTAAAAAAATAGCCGTTCTTCAAGAAGAGAAAGTGTAGTAATATTTAAAAGTCTCTCAATGCCAACACGTATTTTATCTGTTGTAAGATTGCTTCGCTAACGCTCGCAATGACTTCCTTACTTAAAAACTTGATTTTATTGACAGATGTATTTTACCTTCCATAAATGGAGCTCCTTTTGCAAGCCCGTAAGCAACCGTTATCAGCCCCAAAGGTGAGTCTATAGGAATCCCTACTCCATAACTATGCTTTATATTTCCGTCTATATATCCAATATCATAAAATAGGAAGACAAAAGACTTTCTGTCAACAAATTTACGGAGTTCAAAATTTATCCACCCTACTTTATTGCCACTAAATTCCTCTTCCCAATAGCCACGAAGTGTACGTGCACCACCAAGTTTAAACTTATCGTAAATTGGGACCTCTTTTTTAAATATTTTTCCATAATTAGCTGATAAAAATAAAAGGATTGATGGATGTATTGATAAGTAATTGTCAAAATTAAACTTAAGTTTTTCTAAACTATTAAAATTATACTCAGTCTTTATCCGATAATGGACACCCGACCTCGTCTGAGTATCAAAATCCATTCCTAATATTCCTCGGTATTCCTCATAGTGGTCAACCCAATTACCACTTATACCGCTGTTGATCGTAAGAGATGAAGTTATTGGGCTCTCAAGCAAAAGTTCAACCCAATCCTTTATATAAGTAGTATCCTCTTTACAATGTGAACCACTTGCATTTAGATTAACTCTGTAGCCAAATAGCCAAGGCTCTTTATACCCAAACTCAATTAATGTTGAAAACTTATGAGGCTGTTCAAATCTTACAAAAATAGCTCTCCCAGTCCCAAGCAAGTTGAGGATTTCAAGGTCAATAACCCCAATAAGTCTTTTTTCTCTGTAACCGACAATTCCATCTACATGGTTTACAGGTCTCTCTTTCACTATGACTTCAAGTTCATCCTTACCAACAAGATTTATCCCTTCTAATTCAATAAATTTAAGTCTTTGAGGTCGCGTCTCAGCTTTATGGATAGCGTCTCCACAAAAAATATCACCCTGCTTAATGTTTAACTCCCTTAAAATTACATAATCCCTTGTCACTTTATTTCCTTTGACTATAATATTATTTATCCTCACAAGCGGCCCCTCATCAATACACAGTTCAAAATTTACAGAGTCAACAATAAGTTCAAAGTTGTATGATTTTATCTTACAGAATGGATAACCTATATCTTCGTACTTTTTAATAATTGTTTCCATATCCTCTGTAAAATTGGATTCACTGAAAATCTCTCCGGGCCTGGTTTTGATTAGTTGCAAAATTTCATAATCTTTAAATACTTTATTTCCACTAAGTTTAATTCGACCTGTTTTAAATTTTGGTCCCTCTTCAATTAAAATTGTATCGCCTTCTATCTTCACAGTTGCCTGAATGAACCCATATGTCTTGTATAGATTAAGTAAGTTTTCAGGTGATTCTTTTAAAGCTTTTAAAATGAGTTTTGAAGAAATGTGTGTATTTCCAATTATGACAGGATTACTTAATATAAAGGTAAAAAATATCCACATTAAAATTTGATTTCTGTATCTTGGATTTCTTTGTTACTCTAAAAACAGATACTGCTTCCACCTACTATCTGGGATTGTAATAAGGTTATGCACAATAAAAAAGAAATGCGGTCTTTTTGGAGATCGTATTAGTTTCATTCTTACCTCTTCTATGGTCATATCTCTTTTTTTATTGTTACATTTAATACAAGCACAGACAAGGTTTTCCCATGAATCTTCACCACCAAGTCTTTTTGGTATAACATGGTCAGTTGTCATAGGTACACCTTTAGCCCCACAATATTGACAAGTATAATTATCACGCTTCAAAATATTACGTTTTGTTAATGGCAAATTAGGTCTTTTTACATGTACGAAATAAAGTAGCCTTAAGACACTTGGGGCAATAAATGAAGTACTTACCGTATGGACCTCAAATGGATATGGCTCAACTATCTCAGCCTTTCCAAGGTAAATAAGACAGACAGCCCTTTTGATGTGTGTTATTGATAATGGTTCGTAATTCTGATTTAAGACAAGGCATATTTTATTTAATGACGCCACCATTTTTCTTCCTTTGCACGTTTTATTTTAGAATTAGCACTTTCAATAGCTTTTTTCGCATCCCCTACTAAACTTTGGTCTTCTCCTTTAGTCGCAAGTTTGTATTCAGCAATTGCCTGACTATAGTTTGATATAGAAGCATCGTATTCTTTACTTTCAAATAATTTATCTCCTTTCTTAACCCAAATAGTACCAGCAAGATAGTGAAGTAGCTGGTATTCAGGATTTATTCGCTTTGCAGTTCCTAATAGTTCGTTTGCTTTATCTAAATTTCCCAATTCTATATAAAGGTTTATTAAATAGCAATATGAAACAATATTCATTGTATCTATTGAAATAGCTTCCTTATACACTTTGATTGCACTTGAATAGTCTTTTAATCCCTCATACGTTAGCCCTAGTTTTAGTCTGTTCGTAATATCTGATGGTGCGCGTTTTGTAATATATTCAAATTCTCCTCTTGCCTCATTGTACATATTCATAGCAAGATATGCACACCCAAGTTGTGTCCTTACATCCAAATCGTCCGGGTGGGCAGCAAGTAAGGCTTTAAGCTCTAATATCGCCTTTTCGCACTCTCCACTCTCTACATATGCTTTTGCAAGGTTATACCTTATACTCTCATTTTTAGGGTCAAACTTTAATGCCTGCTTATAGTTCTCAATTGAGGTTGGGATATTACCCATTTTTTCATAAACATACCCTATCCCATACCAAGCATCTGCATACGATGAATCAATTTTTAACGCTTCCCTATACTCTGATAAGGCATCTTCATATTTTCCATACTCAGTATAACATTTCCCTAATGCGTAGCGACCCTGAAGTGGTGCAATTTCTATCAATTTTTTACAAACACGTTCCACCTCACCATAATCATTTTTACCCTTGTAAGCTAAACTAAGACCCACATAAGCATCAACATAAGAAGTACTTTCCTCAATTGCAAGCTCAAAATTCTTGATTGCATCATCGTACATTTTATTTTTGAGATACTCATATCCAAAACTGTAATGTTTTTTGGGCTCCGAAACCTCCGGTCTCTTAACTCCCGGCTTTTGCTCAATTTCTGGATGTGGAGTACAACTTATTATTAAAAGCCATAAGCTACACACTATACCATTTTTGAACTTTGAACTTTGAACTTTGAACTTTTCCATTATACTCCCTTCTTTGCAATAGGGGGCCGATCTGTAAGCCATGTCTGGCCTGTATCTTTTGCTCTTACTTTTATAAAATAATTACTCGTAGAATCAGAAGTAGTATAAATTGGTTGATAAGAGAATACCTCTGTAATTTTATCCCACTGATTTTGGACAGTTACTTCACACTTTATAGAAGTACGAGCTTTATTATTAACTTTTGCCTCAAGTACAAACTCTTTCTCAGGGTCTCTTGTTTTATACATAATACTATTAGCACCACCTGAGAACCATTCTAATACAGCTGGCCAACGGTCTATACGCTCACCACTCATTGTTGTTTCTATAAAATAAGGGTGAATAAGTGAGTCAATTTGTACACCTTGATTTGGAAATCTTCCATTCTCTTTTCTATAGTCCCTCAATGCATTTGCCATCCGATGCAAAGTTGATTGTGCCTGAACAATCGTAGCTGCTTCACTTATACTCTTCCTTTTCTCCTCAAATAATGAAATAAGAGCCAATACTTTTTCGATATCCTTCTGTACAGTCAAGAGGAAATCACTGTAATTACTTGCAGATTCAAGCTCACGATAAGAATTAACCAATTTTTGTAGGTTAAGTACTAAGGAAGTGTCCTCGCTGGTTTCTTTAAGAGCTGTAATTTCGCCTTCAGGAGAATAAAGTTCTACTACCTTTTTTGGTTTCTTTCCAATAAGCTCTACTTTATACCATTCAAATGTATTTCTTATATTTTGTAAATGTTCTTTCTCATTTTCTTTCACTTTGGGCAGTATTGAGTCTATAGTCCCTATGATTTGGGTTCCTAATAAAAGTAAAGAATCCTGTTTTAGCGATTTTAATTCTTGTAGTCTCAAATCATTAATTAAAGTGTACATTTTTTGTATATCTGGTAATATTGAGGTAGCTTGTTGTGGTTTACCCTTAAGCTCTTTTTCATAAAGGTTGATTACCTCTTGAACATGAGCAAATACTGTTTCAATCTTCTCTTCTTTAATTCTTGCACATCCTGACAATGCACTCCTTATTTGAGCTAAATTGTTTTCAGCACCCATGAGAATGGCAGTTTGCTTTGCTACTTCTCTGCCTTCAGAATAAGACAATTTAGAGAGGTACGGAGCGAGTTTGACTTTCAAATCGCTTCCATTGCAAGGATATGAGTTACGGTCTAATTTATATTCCTCAATTGCATTCCTAATCCTTCTGAGTTCACGAGCTGCCTGTTTGACTTTAGCAATATCTGAAAACCCTCCACCTCCTTGGCATCCAAGTCCAATTAAAACCGGGATTAAAAATTTCAATCTTTGCATTTTACCTCCAATGGAGGTGACGGGATTTGAACCCGTGACCTTCTGGCTGCCAGCCAGACGCTCTCCCAACTGAGCTACACCCCCAAATTAATAGTGGAAACCATACTGTTAAATTTTAAAAGCATAAGTTAGACTTGTCAAGTTTTTTCTTGACAACCCTTAACATGTAGATTAATCTAATAAGAGGAGGAATTATGGAATTGAAAATTGAAAGAGATGTTTTAACCAATCTTTTAAGTAAAGTACACCCAATTATTCCTGGTAAAAGCACAATGCCTGCTTTATCAAATGTTCTTGTAGAAGCAAGAGAGGAAAGGGTTTATATAACTGCTACAGACCTTGAAACTTCTGTCACTGCAATAGGGGGGGCTATCATTTCAAGAGAAGGAGAAATTTCTCTTAATGGTAAAAATTTATATAATCTTGTAAAAGAACTACCATCTGTTACCCTTGAGTTCAGAGTAGATAATCTTATAAGTACCATTCAATATGAAAAAGGCAGGTTTACAATGACTGGTATTCCAAAAGATGAATTCCCCAAATTACTTACTGTTGGTGGTGAGAGAAAAATTCACATCCCTTATGAAGTTCTTCAGAGAGCAATTGATAAAACTTTATTTGCAGCTTCTACAGGTGATATCGGTGGAGTACTTAGTGGTGGATTAATTGATTTATCTCAAGAAGAGGCTAGAGTTGTAGCCACTGATGGGCATAGATTAGGCTTGTTTAAAATTGCAACGAAACTCGGTAAAATTGCACACCTCCTTATTCCGAGCAATGTATTAAAAGAGTTAGCATGGTTTTCATCAGGGATAGATATTGTTTTTGATGAAAACAGGGTTGGCTTTTATTCAGAAGATATGATAGTTGTATCTAGATTAATGGAGGGAGAATATCCACCTTATGAGACAGCTATTCCAAAAGATAACGATAAATTGCTCGTTGTTTCAAAAGACGAATTTATATCTGCTTTAAGAAGAGTTGTTGTTTTTGCTCCTGAGATAAGTCGACTCGTAAAACTTAAGCCTAACCCATCCAGTCTATCTATAGAAACTGCGAGTGAAATTGGTGAAGCAAAAGAAGAAATTCCATGTAAGTATGAAGGGGGTGAACTCGAGATAGGTTATAATGGGAATTATCTCTCCTCCATACTTAGTAAAATAGATGCAGTTGATGTGCACTTCCTTCTCAAAGATCCTATCTCAGCAGCACTTATAACACCAGCGGTCCAAAAAGAGGGTGAAGAAATCGTCTATCTCCTAATGCCTATAAGATTGGAATAACTACCCTATTGAGATTTAAGTTCGTTACCTTGGTATTTCTTATAGACCAAGTCACAAAGTTAGTCTCAATGCTTTTATCTACAAAGTTCCAATTTGATGGATTTGGCTTCTCTTACTGTAAGAGTGAAGGCTATCTTTTTGGCATTTTTATGCTTATCCCGTATCGTAGATGGCTACTTATCTTGCTTATGCTTAGTGCCCTATTTATAATACAACTTTTCTTTAGATTTTACTGGCTCAGATTCAGGAGCAACTCTTTAACTTATCTTTCATTCTCATTTATTGTTGGTGGGTTCATTGGCAATTTTTTTGATTGTATCCTATTTAAATATGTAAGGGACTTCATCATTATTCCATTATTTAAGTCAACAAATTTAGCTGACTGTTTTATCGCTACAGGACTTGTCCTTATTTTAATTGAATTATTGATAAACAAAAAATTTAAGGAACTCTTGTTTAAATTAAAACCGTTAAAATATGAGATTGAGCTACTGTCGCCAATTTTTCGTATTCCTATACAAGATTTCAAAAAACTACTTAGTAAGTTAAGGCACAAATTTAGCTGATTTACACAAGGTATCAAATCCTTTCTTGCCGCAAGTAAACAGTAAGTCAACAACAGACAGGTTTGAGATAAATTCACCCCAAAGCTGAGGATATGGGGGAGGGTTGAAATTGTAATACTTCAAATTAATACCAGCCTTTTTAAACTTCTCGTAGTCTAAATACTTCTTGCCTACTGAGCCAGAAAGGTAAGTATCTGCGGATAGAGTTTTACATATCTCAATTAAAAGTTCTGTCCCTTTTGCAGCGACTCCAAGCTCTGAACTACAAATAACTTTTGTCCCAATCTCAAGCCAATTAGTGAGCTTCTTTATCATTTCTAAATTTAAATCCAACAGGTTTACCCAATTTTTTTCATAAATATGCTTAAAAAAGTCTATATAATTATCAAAATATGGGGCATTAGAATAAAAGTGAATCATACTCAAAATATGCGACCTTTTCCAGTTATGCGTATTATCAATCTTTACATCTCGTATTTTCTGTAATCCAAGTCCTTTCTTTTTAACAGGCACTGTAAGCCATAGTTGGCCACTCGGGCTCTTAATTCTATTTCTATTCACCCATGATGTACCCCTTGGAAATTGGACTGAGTCAAGAAATACAAAGATATCTGAGACTCTCATTTTATAAAAGTATCCATACCATGGTATATAATTTGGCTGATGGCAAGCTACTATCATATAACCCAGATTATGCGTTAATCTGGAAAATTTCAAATTACAAAATCCAAAATCCAAAATAAATCCCAATCTCCAAATCCAAAAAATCTGAAGCTTTGCACCTAAAAAGTGAAAAATTGGTATTTATTGGGATTTGGAATTTTTCTTCACGCATTATTTGGGTATAATATAGGAACGCATATAAAAGATGCAAATTTAGAATTATCTTTCAGGCAATAGTAATACAGGTACCGACAGTTTTACTCCCATACTTTTAATCAAAGAACTACCAAAATCTGCCCCAGTCACAATGAAGGACGGTTTTATCCTTTGTATCCGCTCAATTACACCTTCAGGAATTGTCACATCATCAACTATAAGTCTGGTATAGATTGATTGTGATTTAAATACATCTTCTAAAGAATATAGACTCATCCAAGCCTTACTTGTAATTTCTTCACGCACTTCTCTTCTCTTTCTTCCCTCATTTTGCGAAATTGAGCTCACTAAATTTGGGTCAATAGGTGCAAAAAGGATAACACGTGCATTCCAATTCTTACTAAAATTGACTAAAAATTCTAATGCACTGGTTGGATATTCTTTATCGGAAAGTATAAAAAGAATCCTGTTTATCATTTTTCCCGATTTTATCGGAATATCATGGAAATAGGTTTATCTGGACGATAAGCATAACCATAATGAAAAGTATTGATACTACTATCACAGGTAGCCCGTACTTGAACCATTGAATAAATCTAATATATCTACCTTCCCTCTCTTCGTATATTGATAGGGCAACCATATTAGCACTTGAGCCAATCATTGTAAGATTACCACCAAAACAGCCACCAAATAGGAGTGCCCACCACAATATCCCTGAGTGTAGTAGTCCAATTGCACTCAAATCTTTAACAATTGGCACCATTGCCGCAATTATAGGGAGGTTGTCAACAAACCCTGATGCAATTGCTGAAAACCATAAAAGAAGAGTGAAAGCAACAGCTGTATGTGCAACATCTGGACTTAAGAAAGGAATTTGTATCCGCTGCGATACTCCTGAAAGTAGGAAAGCAAGTTTTTGTGTCACCCCTGTATATTCAAGGCACGCTGCCTTAGCAAATAGAAACATAAAGAAAATAATCGTCCACCAGTCAACTCCTTCAATTAAGAATGTTTTACCCTTTTCTTTCTCCATAAAAATAATAACACCAACAAAAAATAAAGGAACAGCAACAATTAAGGTTGTCTCTCTGAGGCCTAAAATTCTCTCTGATTGTCCATGAAAAGCGATGAATATAATGATGAGTATAAAAATTATAATAGAGAGACGAAATTTTTGTCTATCCATCACTCCTTCCCATTCATTAAGCTTAGTAATCTTTGCTTCTGTTTTGGCTGGAATCTGCTTTCTAAAAATTAAAAGAGTAAAGCAGGCTATAATTAGTGCAGAAATAATAGAAAGTGGAGTAGCCCACCTTAAAAAGTCACCAAATGTAAGTCTACCAGCAAAAGCAATATAGATACCAATTGGATTACCAATAAGGGTGAGGGCTGACCCAATATTTGTAGCAAATACAAGACCAAGAATAAATGGAAATGGGTTAATTCCAAGAATTGAAGTCGCAGTAATTGCAAGCGTCACAGTTACTATTATACCGCTAACCTCGCCAGTGAGACCACCGAGAACTACTGAAAGAAGAAGTAATGTAATATAAAGCTTACGAGGATTAGTACCCACTCTCTTTATTACCCATGTAACTGTAAATTTAAAAACACCATTATGTTCAAGATAAGCGACAATTGTCATCAGTGATATAATAAAAAGAATAGTAGGTATACTCATAAATCTGACCGTTGTCTCAATGTCCATTACTCCGGTAAAGAGTAAAATACCAAGTCCAATTGCTGCAATTGCAACCCGGAATCTCCAAAATAGCAGTGTTCCAATCACTGTAGCAAAGAACACAGTAAATGCAATTATCTGCTTATTCACCCATGTTGGCTCATTAAATTTAATGTAGCCAAGTTCAATTGCTGTCTTTGTTTCTGGAATCTTTATTCTTGGCCAGAAGAACAAAGAAAAAAGTAATATACCTATTACGACACCAAAAAAGTAGAAGTATTGCCGATTTCTGTAGAAAGTGCTTGCCATTCTTGGATGGATGAAGGCATGGATTATATCAGCACCTGACCTTGCTTGTAAAATTTTGTCTCTTGCCAATTTATCACGAAGTACTGTTGCCACCTTAGCAATAACTTTAAGATATTCATCCCGATAATCTTTGCCAGATAACACAAAGACTGCAATCTTAACAGGCTCACCATCAATAGCTTCCCAGTCTATTCCATCTCTTATACGGGCAATCGCAATTATAGGACGGCTAACTTCATCAATGAAAATATGAGGAAGTGCAACTCCATAACCAATCCCAGTAGACCCCTTTTCTTCACGATTTTTCAACTCTATTATCGCTTTATCTATATCCTTTACAATTCCCTTTTTCTTAAGTGCATTGATAACAAAAGAAAAAACTGCCTCACGATTCCTTGCTTGTGGTAAGTCAAAGAAGAGATTACTTGATAAATGTTCCTCAATACGAACCATTAGGATATCAAAAATTAAAAATCACCCTGAATCAAGTTCAGGGTCAAAATTATGCACAGCATCCTGGGGACATATCAAAATGCAAAAATAGTTGGTTAGTTGGACAGTTTGCTACTCGATCAAATTTTAATAGATTAAACACTTTTTTTAATTTTTTGGATTTTAAGTTTTATAGATATATTGAAGAAAACTGGAAAAAAGGTATTAAGACGAAGTGCTTCACATGGCTTCCTTCAGCCTGTCTATTTTCCACGAGTTAAGTAAAAAAATAACAGGACTCTTTTCAAGCTTTGCAGTATGCTGTGCATTTACTTTTTTACCTATATGTAGCACTTCTTCACTACCTACCTCAAATGTTAGTTTTACAGTAAATTCGGGCTCAAATCCCTCTTCTTTTGAAAACCCATCTGCTCTTAGATTTGATAAAAGGGCTAAAATTTGGTCAATCTTTGCTGTTTCAATAGGTTTACCATCTTTTATCCATAATGTGTCAAGACTTTCAATCTTTTGACCGTCCAAATCTATTTCTCTTAACTCATTTTTATTAAATGAAAGTATAGTATGGTCACGCCAGTCATCTGGTCGTTTATTAACTATATACTTTGATAGCCCTTTTGACAAATACACCTCAGATTTAGGAGGTAATCTAATCCACCAATGTTCAAAGTCGCTTGCCATTTTACCAAGGATTATCACAGCTGTGTCTTTTCCATAGCAAACTTTGACTTCAGTTCCACTCTCATCTACTCCAAAGTCTGCATACTTTTCAGTTCGTTTTGAGATTACCTCGCCAATCTCTAAATCTTTCAATCCTTTAATTAGGCGGTTAAATGCAGCTGTATCAACTGCATACTCAACAGGTAATTTAAGTTGCCACTCTCTGCCTGTCTTCTCAAATACACATAAGGTATCTTGTGCTTTAATTTCTATGTACTTAATTTCCTTGTTAGTAAATGGCTTTACTACTTTTGGTCTCTTTTGGATTCCTGTATAAATAAAGGCAATCGCTACAAGGACAATAAGGACAACTAAAAGTATCTTTAGGGACTTAAATTTCATACACTCTCTTTTCTCTTCTCCTCCATCTTATAAGCCCGACAGCAATTAGAACTATAGATGGGACTAAAGTATCAATCCACCTCACAGCCTTTTTACTGCCTTTTGATATATTCCGTAACGGTCGCTCAGATACACCTTTTGACCTTATAGCAATAAGAGCTTCATCTTGTGCAAGCCAATCAATTGTATTCAAAAATAATGCAATATTTGATGGGCTTGCATACATTGGTTCAATACATTTTGAAGTCCCAACAACTATGAATCTCGCTGGCTCATTAGCTGTAACAGCTAAATTAAATGGTCCCTTCTCCTCATTCGGCATAGGTACGTATTGCTGGAGTGGATGTAGAGACCTTATCTCCTTACGGAGCCAGCTTTGCTTTGATGACCACGCAATTGGAGTACCTCCCGAGACTGGCGATACAAATGGAAATACTACACTTTCAAGTTCCCGTACTATTGGGTTGCTCTTGTCAAAGTTTGTCACCTTAGGGAAGAATGGATATGGAACAAAGTTTTGTATTGTAAAGAAGCCACGTTGTTGTGTAATTCCTACGAGTTGATTCTGATAATCTAATACTAATCCATCTTTAACCTCTATACCATATCCTAAAAGTAACGATTCAAGTCCTATCCTCACTTGTCTACCATAGAATCTTTCAAGGTCAACAGCTACATGGTCAATGAAGAATGCACAAGTCCCACCTTTATCAATAAATTCCTTTAATCTTTGTGTAGCAGTATCACCAAATTCCTTCTTTGGTCCCAGAATGACAAGACCTGTAATATCTCCAGGAATAGTCTCCTTCTCAATATCTACCTCAGTTAAGTTGTATTGTTCCATCATCTTTTGTTTTAACCTATCATGTAACTCAATTTCTTCATGTCCTTTTGTAAAGCCAATATTCTTCTTAAAGCCTATAGTCAATTTTCTAATTTTGCTTGAAATATCATACTCAATATTACCAATGTTCTCAATAACAGGCATTATTTCTTTCTTATCTCCATATAAAATGACCAATCCCATATACCCCTCTTTTATACCATACTCACCCTCTTTTACCTCTGTAAACTGCAGTGGATAAATACCTGCACGTTGTGCCTCAATCTTTTTATCACGCTCAGTTGGGTCGATGAACTCAACTCTCACTTTGCCATGAGATTCAGCTTTATACTCAGCTAATAAATCTCTTGTATACTCACTGCGTATATTATAAGGGTAGGGTAACTTTTTTGTCATATATGCACGTACTAAAACAGGATCCTCTAAATTTCTAACCATTTTTACTGATGCTTTTGATAGCGAATAAATGTTACCATGAGTAAGGTCGAGGCGTGTAAAAATGCGATAAGAAATAAAATTGACAACAACTACTATTCCAAGTATTACCCCAACAGCTGCTCCTGATACGACTCTATGTTTCGCTTTCCTATAGAAATAAAAAGTGAAAGATAAAAAGAAACTTACCATTGATAAGAAGTAAATTATATTCCTTGAGTCAATAACTCCACGTGCAATAGAATCAAAGTGGTAATCTATCCCTAAGTATTGAATAATTGAGACAAACGGAGTAGGGACAACTGGTAAAATTTTGCCAAGTATAAAGAACAAGAAGCACAATACAAAACTAATTATAAAAGCTGCTATTTGTGACCTTGTAAGTGATGATGCAAATATACCGATGGCACAAAAACTTGCCACTATAAAGATAAGACCAATGTAAGATGCGATAACAACACCCCAATCAATTGGTCCTACAATAGCGACTGAAATTGGATAAATAAGTGTGCATACAATACCGCAGACAAGTAGTGTTGCAGCAGCCAAATATTTACCAGTTATAATCTCCCAATCTTGTAATGGCATAGTAGATAATATTTCAACTGTACCTAACTTCTCTTCCTCAGCTATGAGACGCATTGAACTTGCCGGAATAATAAACAGTAAAATAAGAGGTGCAATATCAAGGAAACTGTTTATCGTAGCCTGGTTAGATAAAAATAATCCAGCTACAAAGAACCATCCAGATATTGCAAGAAATGCTATAAGTACAATGTAGGCAATAGGAGAATTAAAATAATCCCTGAGCTCTTTAATAAATATAATCCGTGTATTTCTCATTTTATTTTTCAGTATTCTGTAAATTCTCTCCTTTTTAGTCCTGTAAGGTCAAGCCTTCCACTTTTTGGGTCAAGTTTTATTTCCCATCCCTTCATAGTTCTTGCACCTATAATAACATCTATTTCCCTGTCATCAATGTTTCCAAGTTTCTCAACCAAGTATGCTTCTATCAAAAAGAGCGTCTAACTTTTTGCCATCAATCTCAATTTTTGTTATTATCCTTGACATTATTCCTTTGTTAGCTCTCTAAACACATCTTCAAGTGATGTCACTTTACGATGCATGTCAATAATTATCCAATTGTTAGTAGTGCAAAGCTTAAAAATTGCCTCCCTTGGGTCTGTGTCTGGCTTTGTTTCAATTTCATACCTTATTATCTCTCCTTCTTCACCAATTACATCTATTCTCTCAACCCCAGGTGCATTCTTCACACTTTGTAAGATAGCTTCTTTTGGTCCCTTAAGTGCAAGTTCAATAACTTCTCTACCCCTTGCTATTCTATACAGCTCTTCTCTTGGTGAATCAGCTACAATTTTGCCACGATTTATAATTAAGATACGTTTACACGTAGCTTCTACTTCGGTTAGCCTATGAGTGGATATAAAAACTGTCTTCTCTTTACCAAGTTCCTTGATAAGTTCCCTCACCTCTATTATCTGATTTGGGTCAAGTCCCTCAGTTGGCTCGTCCATAATCAAGATTTCAGGGTTATGCAATATAGTTTGCGCAAGTCCTACCCTCTGACGATACCCTTTTGAAAGTCTACCTATTGTTTGACCAATAACTTCATAAATCTTACATACCTCAATTACTTCTTTAATTCTTTTCTTTGTGTTAGTGAGACCTCTCAAGCTACTGATGAATTCGAGGTACTCAATCACTTTCATCTCATGATAAAGTGGATTATTTTCTGGCAGGTATCCTATTTTACTCTTTGCCTCAATAGGCGACTCCTCAATATCAAAGCCTGCAATCCTGCAGCTTCCATTAGTTGGTGGAAAATATCCTGTTATTACTCTAAGTGTAGTAGTCTTACCTGCTCCATTTGGACCGAGAAAGCCTACAATTTCACCACGCTCAATTTTAAAGGATATATTATCAACAGCTACAAAGCTATTGTATTTTTTAGTTAGATTTTTGACCTCTATCATTTTTAGCTATTATACTTGGCTCTACTTCCATTGTCAAGAAAATTTAAATTTAATTTATGTTGACTTTAAATATAGTATTAGGCTATAATATTGAATATAAATAAAATAATGATTAAGGTGGTTCCTAAAAAGTTCTTTTTAACTTCAGGAGTAGGTAGAGACAAGGATTACATTATGAGCTTTGCAATTGCACTTGAAGATGCCGGTATTGGCAAATTCAATCTTGTAAAAGTATCAAGCATTATACCACCCGGCTGTGACCTTATAAGCAAAGATGAGGGCTTAAAGCTTTTATCTCCGGGTCAAATTATTCACTGTGTTTTAGCCGAGAATACTACTCAAAAAGCTGATGAACTAATCACTGCTGCCTTAGGAGCGGCAATTCCAGCCTCTAAAACTGAAGTTGGCTACTTTTTTGAGTTTACTGATTCAGGCAAAACCAAAGAAGAGACTGGTATATATGCAGAAGGATTGGCACGCTCAATGGTTTACAAAACTTCTGGCCTTTCTATAACACAGAGTCTAAATATAGCCTGTGAGGCAAAAGGAGTTAATTCACTCTGGACTACTGTAGTTGCAGTAGCAGTGTATATATTCACATAGTGATATGACATCCAATATCAATAAAATTATTATTTCTATCGCTTCTCTTTATAGCTAAAACAGATGATAAATCGCAATAAATTTCTTTTATGTATTCTTTGTTTTGCACTTTTTCTCTATATTTTAGCACTTAATCCTAAAATAGTAGGTGAATTGCAAGATGATGGTGCATATATTTGGTCTGCATATTGTTTAACCATCGCGAGGAGAATCTGGTCTCACCTACATTTTAGACTCGGTTTTCCTGCCCTCTTAGTGCCTATTTTAAAACTATTTCCCAAATTTCCACAAAACATAATTCCATTAAAAGCAGTTTCTACTGGAATGACAATTCTGTTCCTCATTGTTGTTTACTTTTTTTTAAAAAACTGTAATTATACAAGTAAAAATAATGCTTTGTTAACCACATCTTTAACAGCTATAAACCCTGGTATACTCAACTTTTCTGTCCAAGTGATGACAGAGATGAGTTACTCCTTGTTTGTTGTACTCGCTTTTATGTTTACAGAATTAGAGACAACTTACTCCTCTACTAAAAATAGATTTAATATCCTGTTATTTTTAGTCCCTCTGTTTAGTGTGTTTTCATTCCTAATAAGGAGAATTAGTATGTTTCTGATTCTATCCATTATAATTTATTATCTTATTATAATCTTATTATAAGAGTAAAGCTTAAGAGGAGTATACCCATTTATCTTTTGATAATTATTTTTATGTCACCATGGATTTGGTATACCTTCACACAAAAAATTCCTATTCCTATATCAGAATTTTGGTTTAAAAATCTTGAACATAAGGAACTTGGCACAATTAGTGCTCTTGACTTAATTATACGGGTAGGCAATAACTTATGGTCTGTTGCTACAAGAGGTATAGGTGGAATTATATTTCCATTTTCAATAAGTAGAACTTTTCTGAATATGACTACAATTATGAAAATACCTTTTCTATACCCACTTTTTCAGTTTATTTTCTCATCCATTGCTATTTTTGGATTCTTCTATTCCTTTCAAAATGCAGGACACAGAATGCATGACGCAAAACTCGGTCTCTCTGGCTTTCGTCTTTTACATCTTTACATCATTTTCTATATATGTATTGTCCTTATCTGGCCCTCTCCGCCTCATAGGTCCTTAGTTACACTAACTCCATTTATTTTTTATTATTTTATTTATGGAGTGCAACAACTATGTTGTTGTTCGCAGAATCCTGTGGACATGCAAAATCACAGATTTTGCACTCCAAAGCTATATTTTTACGTGTTCATCGGACTTATTATTACCTCCTCATTAAAGCGTGATATAGGTTATATTTACGATGTCCATAAATATGGACATGAAGGCGGCAAGGAGGCTGGTTTTGTATGGAAAGAGAAGGAGCATCTATATAAATGGATAAGAGAAAATACACCCGCTGATGCAGTGTTTGTGACACTCTACGATATTCAGTTACATTTATATACTGGTAGAAGGACTATACGTAAATTAGATAGCATAGATATAATATTAAAAGCTGACTATGTAGTATTAGTTCCTTATGGTAGTATCTATGTGCCGGGACGAGACCTATCACTACATTATTTTTTACCAATTTTAGAGAAATATCCTCAAAAATTTGAGTTAGTGTATCACACTATTCATACTTTTATATATAAAATTGTAAAATAGAAAAAATAGAAAGCTAATGTATATGGATGTTTTATTAATTAATCCTCCCTGGTATAAGAGAAAGGGTAACATATGGAGAGGAATAAATCCTATCTTACCACCTCTCGGATTAGCCTACATAGGCTCTTTTCTTGAAAGAGAGGGAGTAAAGGTAGAAATTTTAGATGCCCAAGCTGAAGGATGTTCTGTTTCTAAAATATATAATAAATTAAAAACTATGAAAGGAGTTCCCAATTTTATTGGCATAACTGCTACTACCAGCACAATTGGTAATGCCTTAGATGTCGCTCAGATATGTAAAACAATTTACCCAAAATCTAAAGTTATATTAGGAGGAGTGCATCCAACAGCCTTACCGGATGAAGTAATGAAGGATGAGAATATCGATTATGTAGTCCGAGGAGAAGGTGAAGCGACTTTTTGGGAAATAGTAAATGGGAAAAAAGAGGAAGAGATTTTGGGCTTATCTTATAAATCAAAAGGAAGTGTATTTCACAATATTGATAGGCCTGTTTTTAAATGCTTAGATGATTTACCATTCCCAGCTTACCACCTTTTGCCAATAGAGAAATACCGTCCTGCCATAGGAGCATATAAGCGCCTGCCTGCAATGAGTATGCTCACTACACGAGGTTGTCCTGGTCATTGTACGTTTTGCTTTGGCAATTTTCTTGGAGAGAGAACACGCTATCGATCAGCGAGGAATATTGTCAACGAAATTAAACTACTTCAGAGCGGTTATGGGATAAAAGAAATTTCTTTCTATGATGATGTATTCACAACCTTTAAAAGTAATATTCAGGATTTGTGTCGTCTTATAATAGAAGAAAATATTGATATAACATGGTCATGTTTTTCACGAGTAGATTTTGTGGATGAAGCAACTCTCAGGTTAATGAAAAAAGCTGGTTGTCACCAGATATGCTATGGGATTGAGTCGGGAAACGAGCAGATACTGAGAAATATCAAAAAGGAAACATCATTAGATAAGGCTAAAGAGATTATTGCATTAACTAAGTCGATAGGTATAGAGACAAGGACCTCATTTATGTTTGGAAATCCGGGAGAGACAGAAGAAACAATGAGAGAGACTATCAATTTTGCTGTCTCTCTTGAGCCCGATATAGCAATCTTCAATATTACTACCCCTTATCCAGGCACAGAGATGTTTCTCTGGGCTAAAGAAAAAGGCTACCTCAAAACCACAGATTGGTCCAAATACGACCTTTCTCAATCCATACTAGAACTTCCAACAGTGAATAGCAAAATAGTTGAATATTATTACCATACAGCTTACAAAAAGTTCTATAGACGAGTAAACTATTTACTTAAAAGACTGTGCAGAACACAATCAGTTAACGACTTAAAAATGGATTTCCAAGCAGCTTGGACAATGTTTCTCCAATTTTAATAGATGTACTCTGTTGATAACTATGCTTATGAGGTATTGAAGGCTTTTACGTTGACACGTAACTATACTAAATGGATTCTTAATATGATAAAGCCTTATTTAGGGAATAGAATTCTTGAAGTTGGTTGTGGAATTGGAAATCTAACTAAAGAGCTTAAAAATTATGGTCAATTGGTAGGTATAGATATATCTTCATACTTTATTCAGCACATAAAGATAAATTATCCTGACTTAGAATTTCATAAGTTTGATATTACTGATATCAATGTTCTCTCTCTTAAAAACAAAAGTTTTGATACAATTGTCTGCGTTAATGTGCTTGAACATATCAAAGATGACTGTAAAGCTTTAGTAAATATGTTTGAATTACTTCAGCCTAAAGGGCACCTTTTACTTATGGTCCCAGCTATCCAATGGGCTTATGGGACAATGGATATTAGGGTTGGACATTGGCGACGATACAGCAAAGAAGAACTGAACGATAAGCTGAAGCAGTCGGGCTTCTATGTAGAAAGGATATTTTTTTATAATTTAACAGGATTATTTAGCTGGTTTGTGAACAGCAGGATTTTGAAAAGGAAGCAATATCCAATACTTCAGACGATGTTATTTGATAAATTTTTGCCCCTATTGGTAGGAGTAGAAAGAATAGCTAATCTTGCCTGTCGGCAGACAGGTCTTCCAAAATAGGAATGTCTTTAATAGCAATGGGACAAAAAGGTTAAAGTAGAAAAAATGCAACTCTCAATAACAAAGAATATTGTCAGGAATACTGTATTTAATATAATTGGCCATTTTTGGGGAATAATAGTGGGCTTTTTACTTATTCCCTACATCATTCATTACATAGGAGTACAGAAATTTGGCATATGGGCAATTGTAGGAGTGATAACAGGCTATTTTAGTTTACTTGACCTTGGAATCGGTACCCCTATTGTAAAATATATAGCTGAGTTTTACACTAAAAGAGAAGATTTAAAAATAAATAAACTCGTAAATTCAGGACTTGTTTTCTACCTCGGACTATCCCTATTTATTATTGTTATCGGTTTTAGTTTTATACAGTATATACTTGGTTTCTTTAATATCTCTCCTGAACTTGAGGGCGATGCTATATTTGCACTCAAAATAGGGTTGATTAGCTTTGCAATTATAAACATATCCAGTGTTTATAGGGCTATACAGGTAGGGTTACAACGTATGGATGTATCAAATAAAATTGATATTGTGATTTCTGGTTTAAACATCATTGGCACTATTAGTTTTTTGGAACTTGGTTATGGATTTAGGGGACTTATGGTGAACATTGCTTTGGTAACAACAGTCGCTGGAATAGTAAATTTAATTATTGGATATAAGATTTACCCAGCCCTTAATTTCAACCCTTTTGCAATAGATAAAACAATTATTAAAAAACTGATTAGTTTCGGAACTAAACTGCGTGTGATTAATATAGCCTGCCTTATTAATGATTCACTTGATAAACTACTTATCGGTCATTTCTTATTAATGGGACTTGTCACATTTTACGAACTTGGGCAAAGGGTTGTATACAAAGCAAGAACCTTCTTGGCTATGTTTACATCAGCAGTAATCCCTGTAGCCTCTGAGCTTGATGCCTTACAAGACGAAAGGAGGCTGCAAGAGCTTTATATTAGGGGATTAAAGTATTTGAATTTTTTGTTATTTCCTATTATGGGATTTATATTTGTTATAGCACCTGTCTTTATGTTAGCGTGGATGGGACTGGGCTATACTTTATCAACAAGGGTAATACAAATCCTTGCAGTAGTTATGCTCCTGAATATTCAGACTGTAATGGGATACCACATTGGTATAGGAATTGGAAAAGTAGAAATACAAGTAAAGGCGTATCTACTTGCAATGGGTTTGAACTTTTTGTTTTCTATCCCTTTGATAATAAAATACGGATTCTTTGGCACAGTGATTGGTACTGCAATAGCACTATTTATTGGTTCGCTTCTGTTTATTATACGGTTTAATAACTTCTTGAAAATACCATTTAATGGTTTCATTAAGCGAACTACAATAGTGCCACTGATTGCGACTCTGGTATCAGGAATAATAACCTACGCCCTATTATACATTTTGGGTCTCTATAGCTTAAGTCTATCGAGGTTGACAAATTTATGTATATGTGGGGTGAGTGGGCTCATTTTTTTAGGAATTTACACACTTATCGTATTGAAGTCAAATTTTTTAGACGACTATGACAAGGCTATTTTAAAGAACTTATACAAGTTGGCAGCATAGAGTATTTCAGATAAAATGAAGATTTTATATGTTACATCAACTTATGGTAAAGGAATAGGAGGGAAAGAGAACTATGTATACGAAATTTCGCAAAGAATTGCAGAGGAACACCAAGTGCGAGTTATAGCAAGATTTAATGAACCTGTTGATTATTTTCAATCTCTAAAAAGATTTACTGCTTGTTCTAATACTATAACCTATATGGATGGAAATGTTGGGGTAAATACTTTTGGTTTACATTTTTTTGAGAAGCTATTGCTTTTACCCGTATATAAACTGCACTTTAACTCAAACACGCAATCCTTAGCTATATGGATGTATGATAGAGTGTGGAACATAAGACTATTGCCGTTTATAGAGTGGGCAGATATTGTAGAATTCGATGGTGTAGGATTTGAATTATTAGGATTTAGTGTTGCATTAGTTTGTAATAAATTAGCAAAACCATTTATAGTTTTGCCTCATATTCATCACAAAAGATGGGGTGATTCTTTATTAGATATAAAATTATACAAAATGGCAAACGGAATTATAACAAAAACTAATTACGAAAAAAATCTACTCGCTTCGTATGGAATAAATGATAAAAAAATTTATGTTGTACCATCCGCCCCTATACTTAATAAAAATTACGATCCAGATTATTTTAGAAAAAAATACTCTATTAATGGAAATATGATTTTATTTGTTGGAAGGAAAATAAAAAGCAAAGGATATAATGCAATGCACTCTTCTACTGAAATTGTGTGGAAGGAATACCCCAATACTTATTTTGTATTTGTAGGTCCTGGTAAACCAATAATTAAAAATGACAAAAGAATCATTGAATTGCTTCCTATTAATGGATTCGAAAAATCCAGTTCCTATGCCTGTTGCGACGTTTTTTGTATGCCCTCCTATGAGGAAGCATTTGGTATTGTGTATACTGAAGCGTGGGCAATGGGTAAGCCTGTTATTGGTGGAGATATTCCAGTATTGAGGGAAATAATATGTGATGGAGTTGATGGTTTACTCGTAAGACAGGAGCCCAAATCTATTGCTGATGCAATAATAAAGTTATTGAAAGATAAAAATTTAAGGGAAAAGATGGGCAAGTTAGGTAAAGAGAAGGTGGATAGATATTTTACATGGGATAAAATTATCACTGAAACAGAGAACCTTTATAAACAGTTACTTATTAATAAGACAAAAAATAGTGTATAAATATATGCAAAGAAGTCTTGAATATTGCGATTATAAGAGTCCTTATATATGATTACTGAAAAGATTATATGTATCTGTGGATGTAGTGAATACAGTGAAATCCTTAAAGGATACTATAATAGACGTGGCATTTCTGACTATCCGTTTACACTATTGAGGTGTAAAAGTTGCAGGTTAGTACGCACTTTCCCTATCCCTGAGGTAAACTATGAATCTATCTCACGAGATACGCAAGCCCATTTAGAAGATGAGAAAACTTGGAGAGAGATTTCGAAGGGTGAAATTCGTCGAGTGAAACAATATGTGAAAGTAGGTAAATTATTGGATATAGGGTGTAATATCGGATTAATGGTTAAGGAGACAGAAAAAAGAGGTTTTGACGCTATTGGTATAGATATAGATGAGAAGGCTGTTGAAATAGCAAGACGAGAAAGCTGTAATGTAAATATTGGTGTGCCAGAAAGCATGAACTTTCTTAATAATGAATTTGATGTTGTTTTGATGAATCATGTGTTAGAACATATTCTCGATGTCAATTGCACACTTAGAGAGGTGTATAGAGTTCTAAAACCCGGTGGCTTACTTTTTCTAAATGTCCCAAATTATGCAGGCTTAATAGCAAGAATGATGAAAGAAAGATGGTTAAGCCTCTGTCCTGATGAGCATGTCTGGCAGTTTGAGCCTAATACATTATTACCACTTCTCGCTTACAGATTTGAGATTGTAAATATCCGGACCAGTTGCCTTGAACCACCTTCATCTCCCAATTTATTCAGGGGCTGGATTAAGAAGTTGATAATTTACTTCCAACTTCTTATAAATAAATGCGATGAGTTAAGAATAATTGCAAAAAAGCCACACCATGGCCAAAAAAGATGAAAAATAGACTTCTTTTATACATTCTTGCTTTTGCACTTATTATTTATATTTTTGCACTTAATCCTAAAGTAGTAGGTGAGATATACGATGATGGAGTGTATATCTGGCTTGCAAAGTGTCTCATCAATGGAAAAGGCTTTCCATCTCCCCGCTATCCAATAGGTTTTCCTGCTATCCTGTCTCCTATTCTAAAGCTATTTCCTCAATTTCCACAAAACATAATTCCATTAAAGTCTGTCTCTATAATTATGACACTTTTATTTCTTGTAAGTGTTTACTTTTTTTTAACCAACTGTGATTATACAACTAAAAATACTGCTTTGTTAATTACTCTTTTAACAGCTATAAATCCTGGCATACTTAGCCTTTCTGTTCAAGTAATGTCTGAGATGAGTTATTCCCTATTTGTTATACTTGCTCTTATGTTTACAGAATTAGAAACCACTTACTACTCTACTAAAAATAGGTTTAATATCTTGTTATTTTTAGTTCCTTTGTTTGGTGTGTTTTCGTTTCTAACAAGGAGAATTGGTATATCTCTAATTTTATCTGTTGTAATTTATTATTTTATAAAAGTGAAGCTCAAGAGGAGTATACCTATCTATTTTTTGCTAATTATTTTTATGTCGCCATGGATTTGGTATACACAGACACACAAAACTATCGGTTATATACCGGAATTCTGGTATAAGAATCTCGAACATCTAAGTTTAGGAACAATAGGCATTTTTGACTTAATTATAAGGGTAGGCAATAATTTATGGTCTGTTATTACAAGAGGTATAGGTGGAATTATATTTCCGTTTTCAATAAGTTGGACATTTCTAAATATGACTACAATTATGAAAATGCCTTTTCTATATCCACTTTTACAACTCATATTTTCATTAGTTGCCATTGTAGGATTCTTATATTCTTTTAAGAACTTAAGACTCAAAACTCAAAGCTCAAAACCTATTCTCGGTGGTTTTCGTCTTTTACACTTTTACATGATCTTTTATACAGGGATTGTCCTTCTCTGGCCATTTCCACCTGATAGGTTCTTAATTCCGCTAACTCCATTTATCTTTTATTACTTTATTTATGGAGTGCAACAACTATGTTATTGTTCGCAGAATTCTGTGGACATGCAAAATCGCAGATTTTACACTCCAAAGTTATATTTTTACGTGCTCATTGGACTCATTATAATTTCTTGCTTAAAAAGGGATATTGGTTATATTTATAATGTTCATAGATATGGACATGAGGGAGGTAAAGAGGCTGGTTTGTTATGGAACGAGAAAATGATAGCTTACAAATGGATAAAAGATAATGTGTCTCCTGATGCAGTATTGGCATCGCTTAATAATTATCAGGTCAATTTATACACTGGACGGCAAACTATACGAGTATTGGATAATATAAATGATGTATTAAAAGCGGACTATGGAGTTTTAATTCCTTATGGGAGTGTAATTACACCAGGCAAAGATTTATCACTGTCTTATTTTTTACCAGTCCTCAAAAAGTATCCAAATAGATTTGAGCTTGTGTATAAAACGACTGATATTCAGATATACAAGGTTAAATAATGAGAATTGCATTAGTGTATAACATTCCGACAGGTGGTGCTGTGGTTACTACCTATGAGTTAGCACATGAACTATCTTTTATTATCAATTTGCAGTCAGTTTTTATGTTTGAACTTTCTTGTCAAAAGCCGTCATGGTTTATGGTAGAATTTTTGATAAAGAAGTTTTTGGTAAAGTGAGTATAAAATGTTTTGACCTTTTATCTTTGTATTGGATTTTGAGTTTGGTATGCGTATTGGGATAGATGCACGTGTTTTACAAACTCCACTCTTGTATAGAGGAATAGGTGTCTATACTTACAATATAATTAAGAATTTGCTTCACTTATATCCTGACGAAGATTTTGTTTTCTATATTTTTAAAGGTAAACCATATCCAGGTATTATTAAAGATTATGAAAAGGTAGGTCTTAAGAGATACTCTCGTTACAACTGGTTCTGGCAGCAATTTATAGAGTTCAAAACCAATGTGGACGTCTTTCATTTTACTCTCGGTCTTGGACCAAGTTTAGAACTTGTAGTTCCTATCTTTCAACCATGTAGGACTGTGGCAACTGTATACGATTTGATTCCACTTCATCTCACTGATTCTTGGTCGCTTTACTTATCGCATTCAAAAGAATTCAAGTTACAACGCTATTCTATAAGGAAAGTCAAGCAGATAATTACAATATCTTATTGGTCGAAGTCTGATATTATTAACAAATTAAGAATTTCACCAGATAAAATCAAAGTGATTTATCCCGGGGTTGACCGTGAGATATTCAAGCCTCAACCTTTTAATCATTCTATAATTCGTGAGAAATATAAAATTGACAGCAAATTTATTCTAACAGTAGGCGAATTTACTAATAAGAATTTGAAAACATCTCTCTGTGCATACATAAAAATAAGAGAAAAGGGGTTAAAATTTGTAATCGTTGGCAGTGAAGCGAATTGCTCAAGCGATGTAAAACAACTATTGAAAAATTCAACTCTAAAAGGTGAGGTTATATTCACAGGTGTAATATCTGATACTGACCTTGCCAATCTTTATAGGGCTGCTTTATTGTTTCTATTTCCTTCGTTGGTGGAAGGTTTTGGGTTACCTCCACTTGAAGCTATGAGTTGCGGTTGTCCTGTAATCGCTTCCAATAGCACAGGTATCCCTGAGGTAGTGGATAGGGCTTGTATTCTTGTGAATCCAGAGGATGAGGAATCTATAATAAAAGCGATGACCAGTCTTATTTATGACAATAAACTAAGAGAAAATTTTATAAAAATGGGGCTTGATAGGGGATCTCAATTCTCATGGAAGCGTGCAGCTGAGGCAACATTTAGGACATATATGGAAGTTTACAATAGTTAGCATATTTAAAGATTTAGTTAGCCTCATGGTCTTTTATTAAGCGTAATGGCTCTAATGAAGCTTGACAAGATTTAAAAATAGAGTATAATAAAAAATTATGAGTAGTATTTCTGTTGTAGTTGCTACATATAATGAAGAAGAAAATATTGAAGATTGTTTAAAGAGTGTAAAGTGGGCTGATGAAATTATTGTAATAGATGACTGCAGTACAGATAAGACTGCAGACATTGCTAAAAGATACACAGATAAGGTTATTGTAAGGAAACATGAAGGACCTGAAGATGCATGGGAGGAGAATAAAAACTATGGCTTTAGTATTGCTACTGGGGACTGGATATTGATTCTTGATGCAGATGAGAGAGTGCCTCCCGAGCTTGCGTCCGAAATAAAGAGTATAACTGCATCAAATCCTGAATATAATGGATATTGGGTAAGGAAAAATGAATTTTATTTTGGTATACAATTAAAACATATAGCAGGAGATACTGTTGGGCTACGTCTTTTTAAGAAAGGCAAAGGTAAATTTACTTGTAAGCGTGTACACGAACAATTATTAGTTGAAGGTAAAGTTGGCATTTTAAATAATCCAATGCTTCACTTTGCACATCACGACATTTCCAGCTTTATTTCTTCTACTAATAAATACACTACATATGAAGCTGGATATTTATTTAACGCCGGAGTAAAAACTAACTGTCTTAAGATGGTAGTGACGTCGCTACGGTATTTTTACTTCCTCTTCTTTAAGAAACGCGGCTTCTTAGATGGACAGGGTGGCTTTATAGCGGCTGTCTTGAAATCATTCTATCAGTTTGTAAAACACGCAAAATTGTGGGAGCTGTATAAAGATGCTAAAAATATGAACCACAGATGAACACTGATGAGCACGGATACTTTTAATTTTACCCGTGTTTATCCGTGGTTGCCAAGATAAAATGAACAGCCATCTCCTTTACGAAGATATTACAGGTGATATTCTTGATTCTGCCTTTGAAGTACATAATGAATTGGGCTGTGGATTACTTGAGAAGGTTTACGAGAACTCACTTGCTTGGGATTTAGAGTTAAAAGGGAAGAAAATTGAGAGACAAAAAGGATTTAGAGTTTTCTATAAGAAGAAAGAAGTCGGTACATACATGGCCGATCTTGTAGCGGATGAAAAAGTGATAGTTGAGGTTAAATCTGTGGATAGGATTACAAATGTCCACCAAGCACAATTATTGAACTATCTGCGAATTTCTAAATGTAGAGTTGGATTGATACTAAATTTCTCTAAGCCTAAGTTGGAGTATAAAAGATTAGTTGTTTAAAAAACGATGAACACAGATACTTTAAATCTGTGTTTACCCGTGTTTATCTGTGGTTTCAAAAGAGATTCAGGTAAAATCTGTAGTTATGGGGGCTGATATTAAGATAAGTGTAGTTGTTCCTACATTTAATATGAAAGATAGCTTAAAACTACTCATTGAGTCATTGGAAAACCAAACATATCCAAGAGATAACTTTGAGATAATTGTGTGTGATGATGGCTCTACTGATGGGACAGCTGAATTAATGATTGAATTATGTAATAAATATCATAACCTGAGGTATTTAAAGCAGGAACATAGGGGCGTTTCCGCAGTGAGGAACCTTGGAATTAAGCATTCCAAATCCAACATTATTGCCTTTACTGACGCTGATTGTGTAGCTGACCCAAACTGGCTTGATGAGATATCAAAATTTAGCAATTCAGCCGACTTTATTGGTGTGTATGGGCCTGTAAAAAGTCCAATATCAAGGTATGAGCCATTTATTCACATAATAAATACAGGAGAAGGTACAATAGCTGGTTGTAATTTAGCACTCACTAAAACAGTGCTTGATAGAGTTGGCTATTTTGACCCTATTCTTATATTTCCATGGGCTGATGATTGGGATATAAGGTTTCGAGTAGAATCAGTGTGTGGCAAAATAGTATATAATCACAGAATGAAAATATATCACTCTGTAAGATATAACTCTTTTCCAAAGATTGTTAAGGGCGCTTCTTTTTTCCGCTACTTTGCATATTTAAATAGAAAACATCCCGGATTACTTGCTACCGTTGCGTATACTGACCGTATCTTATTCCGTGCACTTGTAAAAACTTATCACATAGTAGTTTTTTACTTACTCCCAATCCCATTTAATTTCCTCATAAGACTCCTGATTGGAATAGGCATATTCTGGATATTTGACTTCTGTCGTTTACAGAGAATAAGATTGAGGCTTAAAAAATATAATATAAAAGTAAGAGCAATTGACCAAATATGCCATGTAATTTTTAACTGGGCGCTGGACTACCTAATAGGATTTCATATTCTTATTGGCTTTGTCCAATTCAATCTAACAAGACGGACGCGAGGGTAATAATTTACTAAAATTTAGGATGAGAATCCTTGGAATTCATTTCGGGCATGATGCAACAGCATCTCTAATTGACAATGGACACATCTTAGCAGTAGTTGCTGAAGAGCGCATTACAAGGAAGAAACACCAGTCAGGCTTTCCTATATTCGCTATTAATGAAGTATTACGATTAAGTGGTTTGTCTTCTACTGATATAGATGCTATTGCTATAGCAGGCTTAAATCCTGTAACAGCTTCATTGAAGGCTGCTCTATTAAGCCTTTATAAAAAGGAATTTTTAAAATCTTTTATTCTTCTAAAAAGTGCATTAGGATTTGCAACAATAAGAAGAAAATTTATCTCTCATAGGTTGTTTATGAAGCCAATTTATTTTATTGAGCATCATATTTGCCATGCCTCTTCAGCTTACAGAACTTCTGGTATAGATAAAGCACTCATCTTAACAGTGGATGGCTTTGGAGACAGTATATCCTCTACAGTAAATATTGGTGAAAATGGTAACATATGTAGAATAGCTCATACTGGTGAAAATGATAGTATCGGTTTATTCTATCAAGCTGTGACTGAGTCTTTAGGTTTTATTCCTTTAGAAGGAGAGAATAAAACTATGGGATTAGCTGCTTATGGAGACCCTAATCCCCTATATAGTTTTATGTCTTCAATAATAGATTATGATAAATTATCCTTTAGGTCCAAAATAAAGTGGACTTTCAGGTCAAACACTGATATAGAATGGCCTTCTATTAATGAAAAGTATATATTTGTTGATAAACTTGCTACCAATAGGAGAGAGGATCTTGCATCAGCTTGTCAAAAAAGGCTTGAAGATGTAGTAGTAGAGTTTGTTAAAAATGCTATTAAGAAGACAGGAATTAAAAACATCTGTGCTGCTGGTGGTGTATTTTTGAATGTAAAGGTAAACAAAAGGATTATGGAAGAGACTGGGGTTGATGATTTTTATATCTTTCCTGACGCTGGTGATGGTGGCACTGCATTAGGGGCAGCACTGGAATTGCACCATCGGCTTTCCGGCAAAACCTTCACAGGTAGACTTAGCCATGTTTACTATGGAACAGAATACACAGAGAACGAAATAGAAGATGAGCTAAAGTTCGCAAATGTAAATTATACCAAAGTAGAGGATATTGCAAAAACCGTTGCAATAGAACTTATAAATGATAAGGTAGTGGGGTGGTTTCAAGGAAAAATGGAGATGGGGCCACGAGCACTCGGAAACAGGTCTGTCTTATCAGACCCAAGGAATTGCGAGGTTAAAAATAGAATTAATCTATATTTGAAGAAACGCGAATGGTTTGTCCCATTTGCTCCATCTATATTAGCAGAATATGTAGATGAATTCTTTATTAATTATAGAGAAGCTCCATTTATGGTAATGGCTTTTGATGTGAAAGAAGACAAGAAAAAATTAATTCCTGCAGTAGTTCATGTGGATGGGACTACAAGACCACAAGTAGTTAGAAAAGAAGTTAATCAATTGTATTGGAAATTAATAACCGAATTTTACAAACTTACAGGTATTCCTATGGTGTTGAACACCTCTTTTAACAAACATGGTCTACCAATAGTCAGATCACCAAGAGATGCTATTGAGCATTTTAAAGCAGGCTGCGTAGACATATTAGCTATTGGTAATTACATTGTTAGTAAGTAGAGATAATAAGTTATTTAGTCTCCTGTAAATAATGCAAAAAGTTAATTGTACTTGTAAGAGAGAAATAAGAAAGGTTTGCATAATTTCACCAGTATTTCGTCCTATGGTTGGTGGTGTAGAGGACTATTCTTACTTTTATACTAAAACTCTCTCAAAATACTTTGACACTTATATAATTACATCAAAGTGTATTTCTCGTGGTAAAAATATATACCCTTTATTTGATAAATTTACCGTAACAGAATATGTAAAACTTATAAGACTAATCCAAAATATAGCTCCAGATATTGTGCATATTCAATACACTGCATATATGTACAAATGGTGGCGATTCAATTTTTTACTCTTCTTATTAGGGTGCAAGTTTTTAACAACTGCTCAAATTGTAATCACTCTCCATGAGCTTTACGACCCTTTATTCTTTTCGTCTACGAACTTCTTTATAAGCATTATTCAGCGATTAAAGATGCCTTTCATAATAGCTATTGCAGATAAAGTAATTGTTACAGCAAACTCAAGATATAGAGCAATAAGTAAACTGTTTTCTTATAAAAGACGACGCATATTTCAAGTATTTATTGGGTCAAATATACCACTTGCGAAATCTACCCTTCCAATTTCTGTAAAAGATACAATCCGAAGTAAGTATGGGATAAGTCAAAATGAAGCTATACTCTCAATTTTTGGCACAGTCAACTGGGATAAAGATTACGAAACTTTATTTAAAGCAATTAAGAATGTAAATTATCCGCTAAAGCTTCTTATTATTGGTAAAATTTCTAATGACAGTAGATACTATAACCTTAAATTATTAGCTAAAAAATTGGATATAGAGAAAAACATAGTATGGACCAATTTTGTAAATTGTAATGAAGTCTCATTATTGTTAAACTTAAGCACTATTTATGTAATTCCGTTAAAAACTGGTCTCTCTGGCAGGCATACTACTTTTCCTGTAGCATTAGAGCATAGCTTACCAGTGATAACTACAAAAGGTAAGGATACACCACCATTTTTAATAGACCACAAGAATGTGCTATTCACCAATATTGGTGATAGTGATGCATTAAGAGATACAATAGAAGAGCTTATAAAAGATGAGAATATAAGAAATGAAATTGGTATGGCGGGCAGAAATCTATTTGAAAAATACTATTCTTGGGATAGAATAGTGGAAGAGATGGTAAAAGTTTATACAGCAAATTAATCGGGTAAAAAGATAATGCAATTCTTGAAGTCATATCCTATTATTGGGGCAAAGAGTTTTAAGAAGGTTATCGTTGTTCTTCTAATAGGATTACTCATTTATTTATTTAGTAGAGGGATAATTGAGAATGATGTCAGATTACTATTTATAACAACTTTAATTTTTATACTTGGTGCTTCTTGTCTTAGGCTATATACAGGTGTGATTTCAATCCTTTTATACTTACCGTTTATGGCATTTATCCGCAGATACATTTATCAGTTTAATCCCTACATTGGGTTAGATCCAATCTTAATTGTCTATGATGCCTTTGTTTTATTTATGCTTTCATATTTTTTAATTTTTGAGAATACCAAACTTTACAGCTATTTTAAGAAAAGTAAACTTGTCCGTTGTGTTACGCTACTTCTTTTCCTTTTCATTTTTCAAATATTTAATCCAATTCAGGGTAATATATTTGTTGGATTAGGTGGTATTAAATTTCATATTATTCCTTTGCTATTTTTTTATTTTGGCTTATTTTTTCAAAATGGTAGGGAAGAAACTATCTGGCGAATTATTCTCATTGTTGGGACTCTTGTTGCAATATATGGAATATATCAGGTTTACTTTGGATTTACTGGTTTTGAAGAATACTGGATACAACATGGTGGTTACGTAGCACTTAAAATAGGTGAGCACATGAGGCCATTTTCAACATTTTCAAACAATCAGGAATATTCATTATACTTGTTGATTTCTGGCATATTTGCTATTGGTTATATGTTTATTAAAAAGCCTTTTAATTTATTTATGTTAGCTCCTTTTGGTACAATGTTCTTTGCGTTGTTGGTTATAGCTGCAAGGGGCAGTGTTTTTGCTATCCTCTTTGGAATAGCATTGTTTTTTGCACTTGGGACTAAGAATTTTCAAAAGACTGTAGTACTGAGTTTGATATGCATTGTTATTTATGTAGTAATAGCATGGGCTACAAGTGTTCCATGTATTATAGAGGGACCTGTTCCTGTGGGTAAAATTAAAACATTACTTGCCCATCTATTTGCTGGAATTTTTGATCCATTTGGTAAAGGCTCAACTCTTCTTGCACATCTAATCCAATATGTGTATGCTTTACAATTTGCATTTTTCTCCAATCCTTTTGGGACTGGGTTGGGTGCTGCAACGCTGGCTACAATGAAGTTTGGCGGTACTGTAGATATAGAGGGCTATATTCCAGCACTCATTATGAGTAGTGGACTTTTAAGTATAACCTTGTTTATTTTAATAATTTACTATACAATAAAAATAGCATTCTATTTGTATAGGAAGAAGGGCGACCCTGTATATAGAGCCATAGTTTCTATTATGGTAATCACTTTTATTGCAGGTGACTTGACACTATATAGTGTAGGACCAATTATCTGGTTCATAATAGGGTGGGTAGCAAAGGAGAGCTTGTCTCAACAGGAGGATAAAAATAAAAAAATGATGAATGGCGAATGACGAAAAGAATAAAGAAATAACTAATGACGAATAAAAACAAAGAATGATGAATCTGAAGAGACGGCTGAAAGTGTTAATTATTCAAGGGTATGCAAACCAGAAAGGAGGTCCCCGGACTGTTCTAACTCATCTGCTTAATCATTTAGATACTACAAGATTTGAGCCTCTCCTCCTATTTCTATCACCGGGTGAGCTTGTGGATAAATATAGAAATAAAGGGATTGAAGTAAGAGTCATCTACTCAGGTAGATTAAGAAACATTTTGAAAGTGTTTATAACTATACTTAAAATAACTGTTTTAATCAGGCTTAAGCAAATTGATGTAGTGTTTAGCAACTGTGAGCGAACACATATCTACGGTGGAATTGCTGCCTATCTTACTATGAGGCCATCTATTTTCTACTGGCATTCTTTTGTGACACTGGATCTAATGAATAGATTAATTTTTTGTATCCCTACAAGTGTGATACTTGCAAATAGCAAGTATACGAAAATTGCACTTGAAACTTGTTTGAGTAAAAAGTTATCAAAAAAAGTAAAACTACTCTATTACGGTATAGAAATCCCGAGCTTGATTAATTCTACAAATGAATTGAGAAAAGCTATTAACCTACCATTAAAAGTGCCTATTGTAACAATGGTTGGTTTGTTTATGGAATGGAAAGGTCAAAAATACTTTATCAAAGCTATACCTAAAATACTGAATGCATTTCCTACTACTAAATTTCTACTTGTAGGTGATGCCAGGGCTGAATCTGATTCTGATAAAGTATATGCTAATAAGGTAAGAAAGTTAGTAACTGATTTCAAATTAACTGATAGTGTAATATTTATGAGTTACAGGGAAGATGTACTTGATATTATGGCAGCATCAGATATAATAGTGCATGCCTCCATTGGACCCGAGCCATTTGGGCTTGTAATTATAGAAGCTATATCTGTAGGTAAGCCTGTGATTGCAAGTAGAATAGGAGCGCCAAAAGAGATTATAGAAGATGGAGTGGATGGAATTTTGGTTCCACCAAAAGATTCTGAAGCAATAGCGAATGCTTGCATTAAGCTTTTAAAAGACCCTATGCTTTGCAAAAACATGGGCAAATATGGAAGAGAAAAAGTAGAAAAATATTTTGGAGTAAATGGAATGATAAAAGAGGTTGAGGAAGTATGGCTGAGTTTATCAAGACACAGTAGAAATTTATAAATTATGAAGATAGCTATAGTGACGCATAATGTAATAAAAAATGACGGTCAGGGTAGGTCAATTTATGAGCTTGTAAAATACCTATCCAATAAAGGGCATGATATTCATCTTTATATTAATAGAATAGATAGAAACTTATTAGACAAGAGTAATATAATAGTTCATCACATCCCTACATTCTTTGATAAACCCACTTTATTAAGGTGTCTCGTATTTTATGTCATAGCAACACTAAAGCTTCTTTATAAAAAGTATGATATCATTCACTTAAATGGTGGTGTCTGCTATACCCCTTATCATGTAAATACTTGCCACTTCTGTCACACTGCATGGAGAAAAATTAGACTTGAGAAATGCGTCTATCACCGCTTTTACACTCTATTTAACAGTTGGCTTGAAAAGTTGAGCTACAAATATAATAGAAGGGCAAAAATCATAGCAGTCTCAAACAAAATAAAAAGTGAGCTTATCAATCTGGTAAACATTGAACCTCAAAAGATTAATGTAATATATTATGGTGTTGATTTAGAAGAGTTCAATCCTGATGGACGTGAAGATACCAGAAGAAAGCTTCTAAAGCTGTTTAACTTGGACGAAACTGATTTCATTTTACTATTTGTAGGAGATTTAGGTAGAAGAAAAGGATTAGATTGGCTACTTGCAGCTATTCCAAAATTAGAACCTAATGTTAAGCTTTTAATAGCTGGTCGTAGAAAGAAATTTTATACAAAAATGGTAAAAGAATACAATATTGAGCATAAGGTAATATTTCTTGGTTTCAAGCAAGATATTAATAAAATTTATAAAGTAGCGGATACTTTTGTATTCCCCAGTCTTTACGACCCATTTCCAAATGTAGTTCTTGAGGCAATGGCTTGCAGTTTACCAGTGATAGTATCAAGATTTGCCGGCTCATCCGAGATTATAACTGATAGAAAAGATGGTATGATCTTGGAAAATCCAACAAATCTATCTGAAATAATTAACAAAGTAAATTTTTTGTCTCATAACGAAGCTGTGTGTGTTAGTATAGGTAGTGAGGCGAGTAAAACTGTAAGTAAATACTCATGGAATAAGATGGCAGAAGCAATAGAGGAGGTTTATTATAAGATTAAAGAATAGTGAAATGCAATTACTTCTGTGTTAAAAATTGGTGAGTGTAACCAATCTGTGAGCTGCAAAAATAATGAGTAAGAGGCAAGAATTAGAAGAGGAATTTTTTGATAATCTTTCAATAAAGTTAGAAGAAAAAAAATATAGTCAAGACTATAATCTTGATGATGCATTTACTTATTGTGCTCTCAGTGCTTTATGTGATGTAAGTATTGAAAAGATTCTCGATTTAGGGTGTGGTGATGGCAAGTTTTCTTGTCTTTTTTCAAAAATGGGTAGTAAAGTAGTTAGTATTGACATTTCTCTTGGGATACTTAGTTTAGCCTTAATAAGAGCGAAAAAGAACAATCTTGATAATATCAGTTTTTTAAAAATGTCTGCTGAAGCTCTTGGTTTTAAAGATAACAGATTTGATGCTGTATTCGGTGGCTATCTTCTTCATCATACTTGTGTTGAATTTGCAATAAGTGAGGCCTATCGTATTTTAAAAGATGGCGGCAAAGCTGTTTTTATTGAGAATTTTGCAATTAATAAACTACTTGCCTTCTTCCGTAAATATGTAGCAGGTAAATTTGGTATCCCAAGATATGGGACTCTAACTGAGCATCCTCTTACATACGAAGATATAAAAATAATGAAAAAATCATTTAAAATAGTAGAAATAAGAACTCTATTATAAATTTTATGTTCCTCTTTGATAGGCAAATATTCAAATATCGTTATAGCTTAATATCAGCATTTTGTAGATGTTTTGATAGCTGGCTATATCGTGCTTTTACTGGGTTAAGAAGGTTCTCATATACTCAAGTAGTTGTTTTAATAAAATAGCATAGAATGAGAGTTTGTGTTTTAGTAAACGGGACCTATGACAGTACCATGGGCCAAAGGGCGAGAGGATTACTGAGTCGTCTATCCGATACTTTTGAGATTAATATTATCTATCGGGATGTCAAAAATATACAGAGTATTACAAAGTTTCTACGTTTTATCCTAAAAATGAAGCCGCATTTGATATATGTGTTGAATATTGGTTATGCAGGTTCTATGGCGACTATTTTAGGAAAGGTTTTGTGTGGATATAAATTTATTATTGACACCGGTGACCTTGTTTATGAACTTGATAAACTTCTTGGATTTAGAGGTTACTTTGGGTTACAAATTTTGCGGCTCACAGAGAAATTAATGCTCAGGTTAGCAAGTGGTATAGTAGTAAGAGGCACATTTCACAAGCAATTTCTTGAAACCCGAGGTTATAAAAGAATATTTTACATTCCTGATGGTGTGGATACATCACTTTTTATGCCATATGATGTATTTGATTTACGTAACCAACTAAGGTTAACAGATAAATTAGTAGTGGGTACAATTGGAGCTACCACATGGTCAGAAAAGTATAAAATGTGCTACGGTTGGGATCTTATAGAGGTTATCAATTTATTAAAAAATTTACCCGTAATTGGTATATTTATTGGGGATGGTAGCGGACTCCCTTATCTAAAACAGAAGGCAAGAGAATATAATATAGAAGACAAAATCCTATTTTTAGGCAGAATTCCTTATGAAGAAGTTCCCAAATATCTCAATGTGTTTGATATATGTCTCTTAACTCAGTCAAACCATCCTATAAGTATGGTCAGGACCACAAGAAAATTACCCTGCTTTTTAGCATGTGGTAAATATATTCTTGCAAGTGAGGTTGGGGAGGCGAGTCTTATATTACCAAAGGAGATGCTCATCCCATATAAAGGCGTTAAGGATATTGATTATCCTTATCGGCTTATGGAGATGATAGAAAAGATTTATAAGGATAGGAGCATTTTAAAAAAAGGTGAGTTGGGTGTAAAAATTGCAAAAGATAGGTTTGAGTACACTATACTTGCTAAAAGAGTGTCGGAAATAGTTTTGAAATGTGTTAGTTCTAAGACACTCATAGGATTAGTATCAGGTAAAAATATACAGAAAATACGAGTTTTAGTAGTAAGCCATTCCTGTATTGTAGATGTAAATCAGGCTCCATTTGTAGAGTTAAGCACATATCTAGGTATAGAGCTTGCTCTTGTAACTCCTCGTTATTTTAAAGACATTACATTTCCATTCCAGTTGAAGTTTCAAAAGCATCCTAACCTAAATGCGAAAGTATATCCTTTAAGAAGTTTTTTAAGCAACCTCCCTGATAAGAATATAAATCTCCACTTCTATCCTGATTGGCTAAAAGTTATGCATCAATTTAAGCCAGATATTATACATATAGATGAAGAGCCGTATAGTGTTTCTACTTTCCAGTTTGCATTAGCTAAGGGAAAAGCTAATCTATTATTTTTTGCAGCCCAAAATATCTTCAAGCAATATCTACCACCCTTTAATGAGTTTGAAAAGTATGTATATAGAAAATCAAGTTGTGCTATAGCAGCGAGTGAAATGGCAAAGAGTGTTTTAGTTAGAAAAGGGTATCATAAAAGAATATTTGTAATACCGTATAGTATTGATTTTGACAGATTTTACAAAAAGGATTCGCAACTGTTAAAGAGTAAGTTAAACCTGACCGGCTTTGTAATAGGCTATGTAGGACGTCTTACTAAATGGAAAGGTGTTGATACACTTATAAAGGCAGTGAAGAAATTGACTAATATTTCAGCTCCTATTTCTTTACTTATTGTGGGTGGTGGACCTGTTGAGCATAAAGTTCGTGAATTAGTAACTAATCTAAACATGCAAAAAATAACTCGCATAATAGGTGGTGTACTGCATAGTGAGGTTCCAAATTATTTGAATTGTATGAATGTACTTGTGCTACCATCAACTACTATAGGTTATTGGAGGGAACAATTTGGTAGAGTTCTAATTGAGGCGATGGCCTGTGAGGTTCCAGTAGTAGGCTCTGACTCGGGTGAGATTCCTAATATTATCAAAAAGACAGGTGGTGGTCTTATTTTCGCTGAAGGCGATGTAGACGATTTAGCTCAAAAGCTTACTTTACTTATTCAATCTCCAGAGTTAGCCGATAAATTAGCAAAAGAAGGCAGCGAAATGGCTTTTAAAAATTATTCTTCTAAGCTGAATGCAGAAAGATTCTATTCTGTATATAAATACATATTTAATAAAAGATAATAATGTTTAGGATAGGTAATACTTACATTCCTGTTTTGGTATACCATAATATAGGTCAGTATAGAGACTTATACACAATAACTCCGGTATTATTTGAGCAACAGATGTCATTTCTATATAACTATGGTTTTTCTCCATTAATCCCTGCAGATTTAATTCACTATTATATTGGAACAAAACCCCTTCCACGCAAACCTATCTTACTCACATTTGATGATGGTTACCGTAGTTTTTTAACCCATGCACTCCCAATCCTATCCAAATATGGGTTTTACTGTCTTGTTTTTGTTGTTACACAGCTGATAGGTAAACTGGATTATTTTAACAATCCTTCTGGTAAATATCAGCTTTTGAGTAAAGTCGAGCTTATCGAACCTTCCCGTCTTGGCATCCATTTTGGTAGCCACTCTGCTACCCATCGTCCTTTAACTCTATTAGAAAAAGACGAACTACTAACTGAAATAGCTTATTCTAAGCACTCATTAGAGGATATAATAGGCAAGCCTATCTGTTTCTTTGCATATCCTTATGGAGCTTCCAACGAGTGTATCCGCAAAATGGTAAAGGCGGCTGGCTACCGGTTTGCATTTACTAATCGTTTTACATTAAATGAGCCTTTTGAAGTAGGTCGAATTCTAATTGGTGCTTCAGATAATAGCTGTCGCTCTAGGCTGAAAATTTCACCCCTATATCCATTTATTAAGAATATTCTATCTGTAGTCAAGTGAATATTATAAATTTAGGTAAGCTAATAGGTGGTCGTGAAGGTTATGCATATAACTGGATACCTTATGGTTCTGTTAAAGTATTGGATATTGGCTGTGGCTATGGGGGGCTAGTTTCTGTATTAGTTAAAAATGGCAAATTTGCTTGTGGTGTAGATATAGAGCTTGAATTCTTAAAAGAAGCCAAAAAAGTAAATCCTAAATTACCTCTAATTTTGTCAACTTCCAGCTCATTGCCATTTAGGGATAGCATTTTTGATGTAGTTACAGCATTAGATGTGATAGAACTACTATCTAAAGACAACCTAGCTCATACGATAGCTGAGATTGTGCGTGTTTTAAAGCCACATAGTTTATTAATAGTTTCTATTCCTCACAAAGGTCTTTTTTACTGGCTTGACCCTATAAATCTTAAATATTTTACTGTTAAACTCTTGGGCAAGATTCTTCGCTACGCTCAGAATGACGGAAAGCGTACTATTTACAACAGACATTTCACATTGCGAGAAGCTGTTCAAATTATAGGGAGCAAATTTTCGATAGAAAGTATTCATTGTGGTGGTTTATTAATTTATCCATTAAGTTATTTTGTTATTAGACTGCTTGATAGACTACCGTTTCATTTTTCATCATTACATAGTTTGCTATTTAGACTTCTAAAGGTTGACTTTTCTCTTAAATATGGTAATTTAGGGTATAATCTTATTCTCTTAGCACGAAAAGATGCATAAAATTTTACTTGTAACACTCGATTTTCCACCTATAGTGGGTGGTATATCCACATACCTTTATAGTGTTATTAAAGCATTATCACATTATGAGGTAATTGTAGTTACTCCTATGACACAAGGTGCCTTTAAATTTGATAGGGAACAGGACTTCAAAATCTATCGTACAAAAAAATTCTATTTTAGAAAATTAACTCTTCTTTTCCTATATTGGAAAATAATACTAATTGCTATTAAAGAACGAATAAGAGTCATCTATTGTGGCCATATCCTTACTGGTGTACCAGCTCTTTTACTTAAGCTGTTTACAAATAGGGCTTACATAGTAGTAATTTATGGCATAGAGGTAACGGACCGTAAAATTGGTAAGTTATTAAATTTAGTTTTCAATAATGCCACTTGTATCATTACTGTAAGTAATTTTATAGAGAACTATCTTGTAGGTATAGGAGTAGATTCCTCTAAAATTATCGTTATCCATCCATGTGTAGATACTGAGCGGTTTAATCCATACATTAACCCAGTTAATTTACGAAGGAGACACTGCCTTGAAAATGAAAAAGTTATCCTCACTGTCTCCCGCTTAGCTACAAGTGAGAGATACAAAGGTCATGATACAGTTCTAAAGGCATTACCACATATTTTGAAAGAAGTCCCGAATTTGGTATATATAATAGTAGGTGATGGTGATGACAGGAAAAGACTACAAGATTTGGCTACAAATTTAGGTCTTTCAAATAATATATTATTTACAGGATTTGTCTCAGAAGAGGAACTTCCAATGTACTATGCACTTTGCAATGTATTTGTAATGCCGTCCCAAGAGATAAAGAATAAAACTGGTCTAAAGGCAGAAGGCTTTGGCATCGTCTACCTTGAAGCCAGTGTTTGTGGCAAGCCTGTAATTGGGGGTAGATCTGGTGGTGTCTCTGATGCGCTAATTGATGGGGTTACGGGGCTGCTCGTCAATCCATTTGATGAGCAAGAAATAGCGGCTGCTATAATTAAATTACTTACTGATAAAGAGCTTGCAGATAGGATAGGTGAGGCTGGCTGTGAAAGAGTACTACGTGAGTTTAACATTCAAGTATTGGCAAATAAATTAGTAGATGTTCTTTCTTCATGATGGGCTCAATTCTACCATCAATTTTTAGGTCTGTCTTTGCCCATCCTGATAACATAAGACTTGTTACGCAAGGTCCTATTATAAAGGACTATTTAACCTGTGTAGGCGAGGTAACCCCGCCCCTACATTGGGTCATAGATGTTGGGTGTGGGACTGGCCGGTATACTGAGTGGCTTACAAAAAAGTCAGATTTTGTTGTTGGTATGGATATAAACTGGAGTGGACTTGAGAGAGTGAAAGCAAAGAATATTCCTGTTAGCCTTGTTCAATCTGTAGCAGAAGCCCTTCCTTTTAAAAATTTGTCATTTGATTTTGTGCTGTGTACAGAGGTCCTTGAGCATATAGAAAATGATAAGTTAGCACTAAAGGAGATGTTTAGAATTCTAATGCCAGGTACAAGCTTACTTCTCAGTGTTCCCTGTCCTCCTCCTCCTTATCCTGATTCCGCTCATAAAAGGGCTGGCTATACAAAAGTTGATATTATCTCACTCCTAAGAGAATTGGGGTTTGAGCCACTTACTACTCATTTTTGTATGTTTACTATTTCAAGATTATTACTTAAGTTTTCAACTCAATTTATGCGAATTTTCAAATTTCCGCCCCCAGTCCTGCCTTTGGTAAGATTAGAAAAATTTCTGCGAGAAGATAAAGGTTATAAGCCTTTTAACTTGGTAATATTGGCAAAGAAAAATACTTTAGATTGTAAAACATAGTAAGAAATGAATAAAATAGGTAGCATTCTGTGTAGGAAACAAAATATTAGTCTACTCTTAGTGGGAGTGGCGACTCTTTCAGTGTATCTCTTAACTGCACAGGGAAGACTTGGATGTATAGACCCCGGTGTTAGATATGCAGTTACAAAAAGCATTGTTGAACGTAGAACTTTTAGTATAGACCCAACTCATCTGCTTGGAGCTCTTCTGGGTAAAGATGGACGTACATACTCGTTTTATTTCATTGGTCAATCGCTTGTTTTTATACCTCCATATCTTTTAGCAAGGACTTTTTCAGATAAAATTCCTGTCCCATTACGTGAACAATTTAAGCAATCTGTATGCAGTTTTGTTAATGTATTTTTTATGGCAGCGAGTTGTATTCTTTTACTACTTTTATTAGTTGAGCTCGGATACGAATGGAAAGCAGCAACACCGACTACTCTTATCTACGCCTTTGCTACAATATGTTTTCCTCATGCACAGAGTGTTATGGATCCTGCCCAAGTTATATTTTTTACTATATTGATGTTGCATTCTCTTGTACTCTACTCAAAGTATAGGCAAAGGAAATGGGGCTTCATTTCTGGGATAGCATTTGGCATTGCATTATTGACACGATTAGAAGTATTGTTGATAATACCAGGTATTCTGATTTGGTCAACATTGGAGTTGCAAAAGTTAGAAAAGCACGAAGGAATAAAATGGTTTAGAAATGGTATAGTCACTTTTATTATGGGCGTGGTTCCTTTTATAGTAATTATTCTATGGTATAACTTTGTAAGATTTGGTTCAGTATTTGAAACTGGTTACCAGAAAGTACTTGCACAACAATGTGGAATTAGTATCAATTTATTTTCTTCTCATTTAGTATTTAATCTATATCGTATGCTTTTAAATCCCAGAGAAAGCTTCTTCCTATTCTCTCCAATACTTATTTTATTTCCTTTTTTAATAAGGTCATTTATACAAAGAAAAAAATCAATAGGAGTATTGTGCTTGGTAGTTATTGGGTGCTGGTTATACTTTTATTCGGTACAACAGGGCTATAGAACTTCTGCTGAAATTGAGTGGGGCCAGAGATATTTAGTAGCTATAACACCGTTTATGGTATTACCTTTGGTAGAGTTGTTTTCAATATGGGAACGATTAAGGAGAGTTTTCAAAGTATTCATCTCTTTACTGATTGCTCTCTCTGTTTCTATTCAACTCATAGGTGTCTCAGTATCTCCTATGAGGTTTCATCTACAATATGTGATTGCAGAAGAAACAAATGAACTTCAGAATTTGGTCTCTCCTATAAGAAGGCAATGGCAAAATTTATGGACAGTATCAAGGTCAATGAAGATAGGTAAGCCATGGTCGCTTGTGCTTGACTCTGATGTTGTTGCTATCGAAGAAGGCTGGACAAATGCTGAGACAATTCAGAAGGCACGCTCATTAAATGTCGTTAATTTTTGGTGGATTCACCTCTACTATACAAGATTGTTTCCTTTAAAAATAATAGTTACAATTGTAGTCTTCCTTGTTCTAATTGGGCTAATCTCATGTAGTCTGCTCGTTAAAATATTATTTTCTAAGGAAAAATTAAAGAAAAGTTAAAAATTTGGTGCCAAGAAAAACTGCGTGATACATAATTTAATTTTGTATTCTCTACGAATTCTGTGGTTAATGTAGATACTATTTTTGGTAAAAGTGGACTAATCTCATCTGTCATTACTGATTACGAGTATAGACCTGAGCAGATTGAGATGGCAACCAAAATAAAATATGTTTTAGAAAATGGTAGAAACCTCATCTGTGAAGCTGGTACAGGTGTAGGCAAGTCGTTAGCTTACTTAGTACCAAGTGTCCTATGGATTACTCATCCTGATAATGAAAATGTCCCCAAAAGGGTAATAGTCTCAACTTACACAAAGACGCTCCAGAATCAACTATTGACTCACGATATCCCAATTGTTCAATCCGCCTTATCCGGATTGGGAATTAAATTTAGTGCAGCTCCCGCTTTTGGGTCTGATAATTACCTTTGCCTAAGGAGATGGCGTAAACTTGCGGATAAGGGGTCATTATTTGAAAATAAAGAGATTGAGCGCATTGCTGCTTGGGAGGCAATTACAAAAACTGGGTTACGCTCAGAGCTTGATAAGGATGGAATAGTCTCAATATTTAGTGATGTAGCACGTGACCCTGATTTATGTGCAGGTAAGAAATGCAAGTTTAGGTCTCGTTGTTATTATGAACGAGCGAGGCGTAATCTTTTTAAGAGTGATGTTATTGTCACAAACCACTGGCTATTTTTTGCTAATATTGCGGCAGGCAAGAGAGTCTTACCTCCTTATCAAGCTGTAATATTTGATGAAGCACAGAATCTTGAAGAAGTGGCAGTCCAATATTTTGGGCTACATCTGTCTAATTACAGCATTAGATTCTTCCTTAACTCACTGAAGAGAGGGATAGGAAATAAAGATTTGAATAAGATGATAGATGAAATACAAGATATAAATGACGATTTCTTTAGGAAAATATTAAATATTATTGGAGCTGAAAATGTAGTCCGTGTAAATGAAAAATTGCCAGTCCGTAATTCACTCTCACCTTATTTTAATAGTCTTTCTCTTTTACTCAAAGACTTAAGAAAAAATGCCAAAGATGAAGCTGATGCAGAAGAGCTTGTTGGCTACCTTTCAAAATGTAAATCCATTGATACTGGGCTTTCATTTTTCCTTAACCATGCTGATACTAATTCAGTTTACTGGTTGGAGCGTAGCAGTACTCCTGAGCCCTCGGTAACAGAAATAAGGAGGCATCGTCGTTTTCCATTTGTTTCCCTCAACACAGCCCCAATAGTTGTTGCACCATGGCTTGAGAAGTATGTATTTTCCTCTCAATTATCAGGGGAGCCTAAAATCCCAATAATTCTGACCTCAGCAACCTTGTCTGTTGATAATAGATTTGAATTTATTAAGGATAGGCTTGGCTTTCAAGGTGATGAATTATTATTAGCTTCATCCTTTAACTACATGGAGAATGCAATTCTATATATTCCCAAAAAAGGGCCTGACCCAAGAGATGAGAATAAATATAAGGAATTCATCGTCTCTGAGCTCTCAAAGATTCTACCCATAACTCATGGTAGGGCATTAGTTCTGTTCACAAGCTTTAAGCTGATGGATACGGTATACGAACGGCTACAATATGATAAAGAAATTATAGGGCAAGGCTTTCCCGATCCGTTCCATGTCGGGACGGGTAGCCTTGCAAACCTAAAGGTTTGCCCTACCCTTCGGGCCCTAAAGGAATCGGCTACAATCAAGGAGGGACATGGACAAGCCCTGTCCCTCCTGAAACAAGGTGATGCTTCACGTGACGAGTTACTTGATAGATTAAGGCATAAGCCTTCTGTATTATTAGGAGTATCAAGCTTTTGGCAGGGCATAGATGTTCCTGGTGAAGCTCTATCGTCTGTCATAATAACAAGACTTCCATTTGAGGTCCCTGATTCCCCAATAACAGAAGCTCGTATAGAGTGGATAAAAGAGAATGGTGGCAATCCATTTCTTGATTATCAGCTACCCTCTGCTGTGATGACCTTAAAGCAAGGTTTTGGCAGATTGGTAAGGAAACGCACAGATTATGGAGTTGTTGTCATATTAGACACAAGAATAATAAAGATGCCTTACGGTAAGAAATTCCTAAACTCACTCCCCAAGTGTAAGCTAACACACAAGCTTAGTGAGGTTAAGGAATTCTTTAATAATCGTAGATAAAATTTTTAACTACTTATTAAGTGGGATTGCTTCGCTAACCCTCGCAATGACAGTGAGGGGGACTTGCAATGACCTTTTTCATAACGGTGAAAACTACTACTATTATTTATATTTGACAAGGGAGTTCGTTAGCTGTATATTTTATAAAGATGATTTTATTTATTTTGTTTTTTGTATGTATTGAGTATTCTTTATCTCAAGTGGAGCTAAAATTTTCTGGTTCCAATTCCTGTGGTCCGTATAAATTGGTATCTCACATAATCTCTGGCTCAGAAGAGGTATGGATAGGACAGTCCCGACGGGTCGTGATGTCCCTACAAAATGATTACTCGATTGATTACGATGCCGGCATTATTTATTTTAATACTCCATTGTCACCTTCTGATACTGTGTATTTTCTATGTAAGCGTATACCATTTAATTTAGCTCCAGAATATTACCATAGAGAACTTATCGATACAATCCTATCTCTGAAAATTACAGATTACAGATTACAGATTACAGATTGCCCTACATCTGTTGATACTGCCCAAAATGTTTGTCCTCCATCCAATGTTTCCAACTTTCATCTTCATGGCACGAAAACTTTTGGTATCTCTGTGAGTTCTAATCGTAATTTTTCTTTTAATCACTCTATGCAGATAAATATGGATGGTGAGCTCTCTGATGGTATAAAAGTAGACGGTGTCTTAAGAGATGACAGTGTTCCAATTCAGTCTGCTGGTACTACCCAAGAACTTAAAGAAATGGATGAGCTATATGTAAATGTGAGGCGTGAAAGTAGTGAAATAAGGTTTGGCGACTTTGACTTAAATCTTTCACAAAGCAAATTTGGTAAAGTGAATAGGAAGCTTGAAGGTGTAACCTGCAATATCAACGATTGTCTATCCCTAAGTGGGGCACTCTCAAAAGGTAGATGGATGCGTAAAAAGTTTGAAGGAGTGTTAGGTAAGCAAGGTCCTTATGAACTATCATCATCTGGTATAGCAGTGTTAGGGTCAGAAAAAATCTGTTTAAATGGCATCATTATGCAGAGGGGTGAGGACTACACTATTGACTACTCAACTTCAATTTTAACATTTACAACCAAAAGACTTATAAAAAATGGTGATTGTATAACTGCAGAGTTCCAACAAAATGATGATAGTTACAGGAGAGACTTATTTGTAGGTGAGTATAAATTAAGTGATTTTCGTATTCTTTTATTTAAGGAAGAAGATATAAAAACCTCACCTCATTCTTTTTCACTAACCCCTGATAAAATAAAGACATTAATGGAAGTAGAATCTGACTCCTCTAATAGTTGGCTCTCAGGTGCTACCTATGTAGGCAAAGGCAATGGCAGTTACATAAAATTTGCAGAATCCTGTGGAGAGGATAGTATATACAAGTATGTTGGTTATCCAAATGGTGATTATAATGTAAGTTTTACAAATGTAGGTCTAAATAATGGGGATTACAAATTTGACCCCTTAATTGGAGGCTATTCCTATGTAGGTGACTCTAATGGTAGTTATGTTCCGAAACTAAGAGTTCCACTTCCTTATAGAAATATTTTGTTTAATCTCGATTATAATAAGGAATTAAATAAGTTAAAAATTGGTCTTGAGTGTGCATTCACAAAATTCACTCCCAACACTTTTACTTCAACTGGCCGCTCTGGCAAAGCTTTTATAGGCGGATTTGAAACCAATATGGAAAAATGGGGTTTAGGAGGTAGCTTCCGAAACATTGACGCCTCTTTTTGTTTCCCTGGCACTGTAGACACTTTATCCTCAAATATTGGTGAGCTTTTTAGTTTCATCTCTCCATTTCCTTTCTTAACTACTTCTGTCAGACTTATAGGGACACGAGTTGATTTGCTTAAGAATCTTGAGTTTTGTCTCACTCCATTAAAATTACCACATTTTTCTTATAAATATTTAATTGGTAAAACTGATAGAACTTCTGAATTTTTCCTCTCTTATCGCATTAGTTTATTTGAGCCATTTGTAAGGTATAAAGTTATAAATGAACTCTCAAATAGTGGTGACTTAAAAGAAATAGGAGTGAGTTCAGGCTGGCTTAAGCTTGTGTTAGAGGAAGATGAGCTCTCCAACTCCCGTACAAGCAGTGTGTGTATCTTTAAAAGTCCATTAAATCTTTCTTATACTAAACGCCAAGCATTTGGTAGTACTCACAAATCCGCCATAGACTTAGGCACTCTAAACTTTTCATTTTCTGGTTTAACTATAGCATATAACTTAACATCCCTTGAGCGCAATCTTTTAAAAGAGGAATATTATGAAGTAGACACAGGAAAAGGCAGCTTTAGTGAGGACTCTTTAACTCAAAGATATTATCCTGACCCTCATGGCAACTACGAAAAGCGGCTTGTTCCAAGTGGCACTTCATCAATTTGTAAAAATTTCTCTTTTTCTAACACACTCATTTTACATCCATTTTCTACTGTTTCTTTTAAGTTAGGTAGTTTAAAGAGTGGTGAAGGTGATAAGATATTATTTTGGGGCAGGTCAGCCTCTGTTTTTGATGACAGGAATCGTATAAATTGGGGGCTTGAAGCCTCTAACTTTAACATCAGTTATACAAAAGATGACTTTAGAGAAAACAAGATTTATGGTTCTCCTCGTTCTGGTGGTCAAGATATCTTATGCATCGATTTCTATTACAGTGACATAGACTTTAAGTATAGTACAGGACATACAAAAAGATGGATTCATGATAATCTGGACTTGGATGAGAAATCAGTCATCAAATCTATTGGACTTTCCCACAAAATAAAGTCTTGTGTTTCGTTGTATTCACAGTTCCAATTTGAGCAAAGGCTTTTCAAAAATCCTACACATTTTTCAGCAGAACCTGATCTCCATTTATCTGGCTACAGTTATGAGCCACTTTTAACTTATGAATTTGATAATAAAGAGTTGACAGGCAGAGTTAAATTAACCCTGTGGTGTGGTCCAAGCGATGCTCCACCTGATATAATGGTTATTTATCCACCTGGTCTCAGTATGGAATGTAGTTTAGATTTAACTCTTTTATCTATTAAAAACACTGATTATATTTTAAGTTATCAATGTAATAAGAGACCTGTCTATCCCTTAGAGCATATGTTAAATGCAGAAGCAAGGATAAACTTTTGAAAATGACTAATGACGAACGACGAAAATGGCTGAGCGTCTTTTTCTAATAGGAACTTTAACTCGTAACGACGACCGTATTGAGAAACTTGATTCTTTAGAAGAGCTTGCCTCTTTAAGTAAGACTGCCGGTGGTGAAGTTGTAGAAAAGCTTCTTCATCGTCTTGATAGGATTAATCCTCGTTTCTTTATAGGTAAAGGTAAAGCTTTTGAGCTTGCTCATATAGGGAGAGAACTTAAAATTGACACATTTGTATTTGATGAAGAGTTGACTGGTATTCAGGTAAGAAACCTTGAGGATATCACAGGCAGAAAGGTAATAGATAGGACTGAGCTTATCCTTGATATATTTGCTAAACATGCAAATACAAAAGCAGCTAATATTGAGGTAACACTCACCCAGCTTCAATATAGGCTTTCAAGGCTAACTGGCAAAGGCATAGCATTATCTAGGCTTGGTGGTGGTATCGGTACAAGGGGACCCGGTGAGACAAAACTTGAAGTTGACAGGCGTAGAATTCGTGCCCGTATAGATTCACTAAAGAAAAAATTAAAGTCTATTGAAATAAGTAAACAAATTCAATCCAAGCGTAGGCGTAATTTTTTAAGGGTAGCAATAATTGGCTATACAAATGCTGGCAAATCAACATTGATGAACAAACTGACCCACTCAACCCTTGTTGTAGATGACAAGTTATTTTCAACTCTTGATGCTACCACACGTATTTTTGCAACTTCTGCTGGTAATAAAATTCTCGTAACTGATACTGTAGGTTTTTTACGCAAGTTACCACACGGTCTCATTTCATCTTTCAAATCTACCCTCCAAGAGGCGATAGAGGCTGACCTTCGTCTTCATATAGTAGACATCTCCCATCCTCATTGTGAACTTCAGCTTTTGGCTGGTAACGAAATTCTTGAATTTTTAGGTGTACTTGATCGTCCAACTCTTTATGTATTTAACAAAATTGATAAAGATATTTCACTTATTTCCATTTTACAGAGAAAATATAACGATGCAGTATTTATTTCAGCGCTAAAAGGTGACGGCTTATCAGAACTAAAATCTAAAATCTTTTCCCTTTTATCCAAAAATGAAATTGATATTGAAAAAAATTCGTTCTCTCGCCGTCTCTAATCGTATCAAAGCCTACGCAGTAGGTGGGACAGTCCGCGATATTTTATTAGGTAAAAATGAGTTTGACATAGATATAGCAGTAGAAGGTGATGGCATAGCATTTGGTAGGCAACTTCAAACTGCTTTAGGTGGCACTTTTCGTTCTCATCCCAAATTTGGCACTTCTTCTTTAATTCTTGATGACTTAGTAATTGATATAGCAACCTGTAGGGAAGAAGAGTATTTAGCACCTGCAAAACTTCCCTGTGTGAAATCAACTACTTTAATTGACGACCTAAGACGTCGTGATTTCACAATAAATTCAATAGCGATGAGGTTATTTGATAGCAAGTTGATAGACCCATTTGAGGGTGTAAAAGATTTAGAGGCTGGTATAATAAGAATACTTCATCCAAATAGTTTTGTAGATGACCCGACAAGGCTATTTCGTGCACTCCGCTTTGTTGGTAGGTTTGGCTTTAAACTTGAGCCTAAAACTGCTCTTTTAGCTAAAGAGGCTGTGAATGCAGGGCTTATTAATAAATTAAGCCCTAAAAGGATAACTCGTGAACTTGTTTTAATTCTGAGCGAGCCTGCAAGATTAAAAATACTAAGCCTTTTGCATAAATTTGGCATTTCGAAAATTTTGCATCTCAATCTTCCTCGTCCTACATTATTTAAAGATATTGAATCAAATCTCAAAATTTGCATTTCACTTAACGAGCCTGTAACTGTCTGGTTTGTATATTTGTTAGGAATTATAGATATTAAAAATCCATCTCCTTTTCTTTGTTTAACAAAAAAAGAGCTGAACAAAATCAGGCGTGTTTGTACAATTTTAGGAAACTTACAAAAGCTAAAATCTGCTCGTCTTCCAAGCGAGATATACACTTTCCTTTACGGTTCCTCTGCTGATGAACTTTTGTTTGTGATGTCAGCTGTTCCATTACTGAAACCGAAGCTTATTAAATTCTTACAAATTTATAAAAAAGTAAAGCTCCAAATCACAGGTCGCGACTTAAATTGGCTTGGCTTAAAAGCCGGTCCTTTGTATAAAGAGTTACTTTCTGCTGCTCTTCTTGCAAAATTAGACGGCAAAATTAAGACTAAAAACGATGAACTTAAATTTGTAAAAGCATATAGCTATACAAAAATGACAAAAATCCGAATGGCGAATGACGAAAAAAGTGTAAAATAATATGAAGTTTTCCATCGCTTTAGTTTTTTGTTTTCTTATTTTCTTACATATTGTCTCAGGTTGCACTTACAATTTTTCTGGTTTTACGACTCGTGACATAAAGTCAATTGCTATTCCAACTTTTGAGAACCATACTGTCAAATATAGTATAGACGAAATTTTGACAAAGTCGGTTATCTCTGCTTTTATCCAAGATAACAGGCTAAAATTACTTGACCGGAAAGTAGCTGACTCTATCCTTTTAGGTGAAATTCTAAATTATAATAGAACCCCATTCTCTTACGATGAGCACAGTAATGTCAAAGACTACAAAATTGAGCTCACTGTAAAGCTTACTTATAAAGATAAATCAGGCAAAACTATATTAGAGAAAGAACTAATCAACTGGTTTTTATATTCTTATGATATAAGTGAAGAAACAGGCATAGAAAAGTTATGCTCTATAGTAGCAGATGATATAATAAAGGGAATCCTTGAAGGCTGGCAATAAAAATGCAAAAATCAAAATTCAAAAATCCAAATTTACAAAAATTTGTAAACTATTTATTAGTAGAGAAGGGAAGCTCAAAGAATACAATAGATTCCTATACAAGAGATATAAGAGGATTACTGACTTTTTTAAATCAACACAAAATAAAGATTACCGAAACGAAAGATGCTAACATAGAGTCTTTTTTAAAATATTTAATAGAAGAACGCAAGCTATCTAAAGCCTCTATTGCTCGTATGGTTTCGTCAATAAGAGTATTCTACAGATTTCTAATCTCTGACGGCTTACTAACCCATTCGCCATTCACAACCATCCGTACTCCCAAGGTTTCAAAGCGTCTCCCTAATGTATTAGAGCCTGACGAGCTTAAGTTAATAATAGAAAAGCCAGACTCTACTTCCCACTTAGGCATAAGAGACCGTGCCCTCCTTGAGCTACTCTATGCGACCGGTTTACGTGTTTCTGAGCTTATAAATCTTCGTACCTCAGACTTATTTTTAGACTCCGATTTCCTAAGATGTTTTGGTAAAGGTAACAGGGAGCGTATAGTTCCTATAGGTTCTTATGCAAAATCTTCTATAACCCAATATCTAAAGGACTCTCGTCCTTTCCTCAAAAAGAACAAAGAGACCGAACTCTTATTCCTTAATGCTCATGGTACTAGACTATCAAGGATGGGTATTTGGAAGATTTTAAATCTGTATGTTAAGAAGGTTGGTATAAAAAAGCGTGTAACTCCTCACACTTTTCGTCACTCTTTTGCTACCCATTTACTTGAGGGGGGTGCCGATTTAAGAGCAGTTCAGGAAATGCTTGGTCATGTCTCAATAACAACGACAGAAGTTTACACTCACATTGAGCGTGAAAAGCTGAAGGAAGCGATAAGAGTTTATCATCCGCGGGGATAAATAAAATTAAATATCTAAAATTACAGATTTCAAATTATATAATTACATCTCTCGTTTTGTTTGCCATTTAAGTCTTTCTTGTATATTTTTTGGAAATATTCCCTTAATTCGTAAAATTTCTTCGGTAACAGCTGGTGCAATCTTTGACTTCTCAACTACTTTCTTTCCAGTTTCAAATGTTGTAATAAATACGCATATAAGACCTGCAATTAATGTTCCTATAATAAATCCTAATAACCCACCCAAAATTCTATCTATAAAGCCTGCCCTTAATAGAGTTATCAACTTACTAACGAAATAACCTATTAAGTTGATAATAACAACTACTCCAATAAATATAATGATAAAAGCAACCGGGTTTGCAATTCTTGAACTAATATGTGTGGATAAAATATCAGCTAATTGCCTATAAAATTTTGTTCCCACCGCTATTCCTGCAACAATTCCGGCCATACCGAATATTTCTCTAATTGCTCCTTTTATAAGACCGTATATAATACATCCAACAATTACAATTCCCAATATAATATCAAGAATCATTTTTTTCTCCTTTCGCTTTCATAAGAATGACTGCTATAATGAAAAACACTCCAAGTAGTAGCCAGCCACCCAAAAATTCTGCCTTTCTTGAGTATCCTTCGTATGGTGTTTTAATCCTTTCTACAATAGTGAGTCCTAAAATCCAAATTAAAATAACTGGTGTAATAAATTTTATGCATATATCCCACCACTTCCCGAGTTTAACCTCTGATAAGTTATTACAATGTTCTCTTAATATTCTTAATTTAAACATATATCCCAATGCGATACACTCAATTATCCCAACAGCTATCAATCCAAAGTTTGACATAAAATAGTCCACTATATCAATCCAAAATAGGCCAGCTCTTGTAGTATAGATGGTACCAGCCATAACTGCTATTATTCCGAACACAATATTTATCGCATACCTTTTTTTAAATTTCCATTTCTCCATAATTCCGTCCGCACCAGCCTCTACAAGTGAGAATGCTGAATCAATTCCCAAAAAGAATAGCATTCCAAAGAACAGGGCGCCAAAAACTTTACTTGCAAATGGTAACAGATTGATAATTGTAGGATATGTGATGAACGCCAAAGGGATAGATGCTTTTACGACCTCAGGCACAGGTATATTTTGCACATATGAGTAATAGCCAAGTGTAGCAAACACTACAAATCCTGCAAGAAAAGAATAGCCTGCGTCAGCCAGTGCTACTATAAATGCATTGTTGACAATATCCGATTTTTCCGGCAAGTAACTAGCGTAAGTAATCATAACTCCAAATCCGACGCTTAATGAGAAGAACACCTGTGCATATCCATTACGCCAAACTTCAACATTCTGCAGTGCGCTGAAATTAGGGGTCAAGTAATACTTTAATCCTTCTATCGCACCCGGCAGTGTCAATCCTCTAATAATAAAGATTATTAAAAGTATCCATGGCAGTGTACAAGTGACATATATGACTTTACCAACTGTTTTTACCCCTTTCCATATGCATCCAATAATACTAATCCATGTAACAAGTAACCCAATCACAATAACTAGCTTAATTTTACCAATCTTAAATGGACTATTTGATATAGATAGGAATTTATTCATAAAAAAGTCCTCTGTAGCTTTACCCCATGATAGTTTAAATGAGTACGCAAAGTAGTTACAACACCATCCCATAATAACAGCATAGTAAGATACAATTCCAAATGCTATAAGTAGAGTAAACCATCCAATCCATTCCTTATTTTTACCACTCTTTGCAAAAGCCAAAGGTGCACCAGCTTTCATTTTATGTCCAATTGCAAACTCAAGTATCATCAATGGAATACCAGCTGTAAATAGAGCAACAATGTATGGAATTAAAAACGCCCCTCCTCCATATTTATAGCATATGTATGGGAATCTCCATATATTACCTAACCCAATTGCCGACCCAATAGATGCGAGTATAAAGGCAAGTCTAGAATCCCATTCTGTCCGCATAAAAATAAACTTTAGTGTAGACTAATCTAAAAGTCAATCTTTTATTCTTATCTTCATTAAAACTAATGAAATGACCAAAAACATAACAAGTAATAGCCAACCACCCAATAATTCAGCTATCCGAGGATATCCACCGTATGCTGACCTCAATCTCTCCCATATCTCCCAGCCCAAAAGTAAAATTAAAGCAATTGGAGTAATAAATCTTATACATAAATACCACCACTTACCTACTTTAATTTCAGAGATACTATTACTATGGTCTCTTAAAACACTCAATTTAAACAAATATCCTAAGACAATGCATTCAATAAATGCAACAATAATTAATCCAAAATTAGACACAAAATAATCCACTATATCAACCCAAAATAGTCCGGCTTGTGTTGTATAAATAATACCACTAGTAAGTCCTATTATACTTAATAAAACATTTATTTTATACCGCTTCTTCATTTTCCATTTATCCATAAGCCCATCAGCACATGCCTCCACCATAGAAAATGCAGAGTCAATCCCTAAAGTTAACAACATCAAAAAGAACAGTGCACCAAAAATTTTATTTACAAAAGGCAAAAGGTTAATAATTGTAGGATATACAATAAAAGCTAATGGAATAGGTGATTTCACAACTTCCTGGACAGGCAAATTTTGCATCCCTGAGTAATACCCGAGTGTAGCGAACACTGCAAACCCTGCAAAAAATGCCGTCCCCGCATCTGCAAGTGATACTATAAATGCATTGTTAATAATATCAGCTTTTTTTGGTAGATGGCTAGCATAAGCAATCATTATACCAAACCCTATACTTAATGAGAAGAACACCTGTGCATACGCATTACGCCAGACTTCAATGTTACGAAGGGCACTAAAATCTGGTGTCAAGTAGTAGCGTAACCCTTCAATAGCACCTGGAAGAGTTAATCCCCTAATAACAAAAACAAATAAAATTAGCCAGGGAAGGACAACAGTCACATATACAACTTTACCAACTGTCTTCACTCCTCTCCATATACTTCCAATAGTCCATATCCAAGTCATGAGTACTCCAAGCATGATATATGGCTTAACACTACCAAGATTAAGTGGGCCGTTTGAAGCAGATAAGAATTTATTCATAAAGAAGTCTTCTGTAGCTTTACCCCATGATAGTTTAAATGAGTAAACAAAGTAATTCCAGCACCATCCCATTATCACAGCATAATAAGAGACAACTCCAAATCCAACAGTAATAGCAAGCCATCCCACCCATTCCTTGTTTTTACCTATCTTTGCAAAAGATAGCGGAGCACTAGCCTCCATTTTATGTCCAATTGCAAACTCAAGTATCATCAATGGAATACCAGCTGTAAGCAGTGCTACCAAATAAGGAATAAGAAATGCCCCTCCGCCGTACTTGAAACATATATATGGAAACCGCCATACATTACCTAACCCGACTGCTGACCCAATAGCCGCAAGAACGAATGCCTGTCTTGAATCCCATTTACTCCTCATAAGCCCATATCTTACATAAATTAGCTCAAAAGTCAATTAAAAAGTATTCTGTGCAAAAACTATGTTTTTGCATGTCCACAGGATTCTGCGAACAACGACGATGTCGTTGCACTCCATATTTAGAGAAAAACCAAAAAATGGGGAAACCCCAGAAAAGTATATACCCAAAACTCACATTATAAAGCTCAACTCTCTATAAAAGTATTTGACTTTCACTTAAATTGATGCTAAATTTATGATATGAAATTTATTTTTTCTTCTAAATGTCTTGAATATGGAGCTACTGGGCATCCTGAGTCCCCCCATAGGGTAGCGCGAATTTACAATTTTTTGCACTCTAAAGGTTTTGATTTCATTGAGCCATCTTCTTGCACTAAAGCCGATATTTTACTCGCTCATACTCAGGATTTATTAAGTAAAGTAATATTGGGCAATTTTTTTGACCCTGATACTCCGTCACTTCCTAACATCTACGAGTATGCAAAACTTTCAGTTGGCGGTGCCCTAAAGGCAATGCAACTTTCACTTACAGGTGACATCGGTTTCTCCATTATGCGACCTCCTGGTCATCATGCGGGCAAGAATTTCTTATGTGGTTTTTGCTATTTTAATAATATTGCTATTGCAATAAATCATGCCGGGATGAGGGCTGCAATCCTTGATATTGATTGTCATCATGGTAATGGGACGCAAGATATATTTTTAGGTAATCCAGATATTTTATATGTTTCACTTCATCGCTTTGGTCACTTTTATCCTGGTACGGGTGCTACCTCAATTGAAAATGCTAAAAACTATCCTTTGAGTCTTGGAATAGGTGAGAAAGAATACCTTTCTACACTAAAGCATGCATTAAATGAGATTACTAAGTTTAAGCCCTCGCTAATAGGAGTCTCAGCTGGTTTTGACACATATAAACTTGACCCAATTGCAGGCTTAGGGCTTGATATAGAGTCATATAGAAAGGTTGGCAATCTTATCCATGAACTTAATTTACCTACATTTTATGTCCTTGAAGGTGGTTATAGTGAAGACCTGCCCAGATGTGTATATGAGTTTATCCTTGGTATAATTGGACAGGAATAGAATAGAATGACGAATGATGTGTGAAAATGCCTAAAAGTCCAAAATACCTAAATGACGAAAAGAATGATTAATGAATCCTATATAAAGAGTATATTTCCAGAACTCTCTTGGATAAAATCTAAGCCTTTACGAAAGAAGGTTATATCATTGTGGCTAATTGCAATCAAAAGGAGTGGTTGGCAAAAAATAAATGATATCCCATTTACACTCCTTATACCAACAAAGACCTCTCTAATTGAGCACACTCGTAAGGTTACTCAACTGGCATTAAAGATATCAGAATTAAGGCAAGACTTAAAAAAAGATATTTTAATAGCTGGTGCTCTCACTCATGATGTTGGCAAGCTGTTTGAATACGAGAGTAAGGATGGCAGTGTTGTAAAATCAGCTTCCAAAGTCCGTCATCCTGTATCCGGTTATCAGCTTGCTATTGAAGTAGGCTTACCTCATGAAGTAGCTCATATAATAATTGCACACTCGCATGAAGGTGATAAAATAGAAAGGAGCAATGAAGCAATTGTAGTCCACCATTGTGACTTTATAGATTTTGAATTAGAGAAAAATTATGTCAATCTTTAATATTATAAATTACGAAAATAAAAAATTGACTTCTAATTATTTATATAGGATAGTTCTCTTTAAAGTGGTGATTATATTTGAATGAGGGTGTTTAGAAATAAGCAGTTTTTCTGGTAAAAGTTCTTTGAGGTAAAATTT